>PKCQ01000012.1 GCA_002862265.1 Planctomycetaceae bacterium
CCCATCGCCGCGACAAAAATGGCGGCCGATGGAGAAGTCCAAAACGAAGGAATGTTGGTACCGTACAGCGGAGTTAGCCAAGCCGTCAGCCAAGGCATGCACAGTAGCCAGCTAATAAGCACAATCGTAATGGAACTCGCGAGAAGCATCTTTCCTGGTCTTCTCTCTTCGATTTCGTCAACGCTGCTGACGAGATAAAAGTCCGGCCTGTTGCGAAAATTGCGTACGAATCCCGGAGCAGCTTGAAGCAGAAGCGTATCACCTGCTTGCATCTTGATGTCACCAATCCTCGTTTGCAATCGTTCGCCATTGCGATGCACCGCAATGACGGCTGCATTGTACAGCCGGCGAAAGTTGGCATTGCGAATGGTGCTGCCCAGAAGTGGTGAAGAGGGGCTCAGAACCACCTCGGCGAGGCTGCGATTGCTGTCTGGATTGGGTTCGAACTCGGCAGTCAAATCGCTGGCGGGAACCAGTCCGCGCACTTTCTTTAAGTCGACGATGCTGGACAATATTCCGGTGAATAGTAAGCGGTCACCTTCCTTGAGCCGCGCTGAGGGCGAGACGGGGTAGAAGACATCGCCGTCTCGATCGAGTTCGACGAGAAACAGACCAGGCAAATGCCTGAGTCCCCCCTGCTCCACTGTCTTGCCAATCAACGGACATTCGTCCAGCACGACCATTTCGACCAAATATTCTCGTCGCTGGTCTTCCAGACTGCCTAGCATTTCGGTGCGGTTGGGCAGCAGTCTTCTTCCTAGCAGCAACAGCGTAACAGCGCCGAGAAGGGCACAGGGTATTCCAATTTTCGAAATCTCGAACATCGGCATGGGAGCAAAGGACGCCCTGTATTCCCGAAGCCACTTGCGATCGTACTTGTTCAAGATGGACTCAGCACCAAACTGCTGTCTTGCGTCAAGTTGGACCAACTCGCCATCGATTTGATTCAAGGTTTCGTTTACAAGGAGATTCGTGCTGGTGCCAACGAGAGTGCAAGTGCCGCCAAGAATCGCCATGTAGCTGATCGGCAGCAATAATCGCGAGGGGCTGATACGGTGCCTTCGGCACCACTGAACAACCTGTGGCATCAGCATCGCAACGATTGCCGTGTTGAGTAGGAAGGCACTGCCCGCACCGACCGCTGCGACCAAACGAAACATAGCCAAGCCTTCAGATCGAACAGAGCCCAACAAGACTCTCCCAAGAAAATCTAGCGCACCGGAGGTTCGTAGGCCTGCAGTCACGACTAAGAGGCTACCAATCGCAATCACCGTACCATTCGCGAAGCCCTCCCACGCTTGGCTTGGTTCGATCAGTCCGCAGAAGACGAACAGGCCGAGCGCAAGACTGAACAGGATCTCCAGCGGCGCGCTCCGCCTTACATACAATACAGTGAATACAGCGACGATGGTCGACAGAGCTATCAGGATTTGAATCGATTGATTCTGAAACACGTTGGTTCTGTTCGCTTTGGTACAAACTGCTTACTCTATGCCAATCTAATCCAAGCAGTCTAGAAGTCGCGTCTCCAGGCGAACTTTCGCACTGGTTGCCACTCGTAATTGGGTGGTTGGACGATTCGAACTCTAAAAGAGGATTCAGGCTTTTTCCGATTGGTCGAGCTTCCAATCGACTTTGCTCCATTCCTGCGTTTTTGCGGTCGAAGCACACGAGCGTAGCATAACAAGTGATATCGCTTCGGCCGTCATGCCAGCGCAGAGCCCTACAATCGTCATCGGCAGAGTCGCAAGAAATAGCGGTAGGAATGTCTTATAAAGAGTCTTTGAGCCGTCCGCCCTAAGGAGTTTGTACTATCTAGGTAAAAGGACCGAATAGCGAATCCAGGTAGGTTCGATAAGTTCTACCGACAGGCAAAGACTTAACGTTCCGTTGCCCGATTCAGTGCCGTCTCTCCTACCAAATTCAACTTCCGCCTTGCCCCACAAGGAGCAATCTCTTGCTGAAAACGAGCCTCATACGCATCGTCCTCCGTGTCGCCTTCACAACGCTGGTGACGAGCATTTTGACACTCAAGCTAGCCGCCCATGACCATGTTGAAGCTCAATGGTCGAACGAACATTTCAAAACATCATGCTTTACAAGTGAGTTGGACTTGACGCCCGATGTCGCCTCGAAAACTACGACTTGGAGACACTCCCTCTCCTCCAGCTACAACTTGCTGCGTAATGGGGTAAGCCGATTGCAAGACGCTTGGGAAGATCTCCGACCGCATGAACTCGCCGCCAACTTGGCGTGGCAGATTCCTACTCAACCTGCTGACCGCCAGAATGAGCTTGTCGTGAGCAAGCCTTTGGTCGGATTTGCGCCTCGACCGAAGGCGAAGTCGATACGTCTAAACTATCTCTACGCGACGCATGTTGGGAATTGGGATGAACCCTACCTGCCATATGAGATAGCGGCAAGGGATCGGCACTTTGGCACTCGACTTCAACTTCTCGCGATTCGTAAAAGTGCACGTGAAGTAATTAGTGAAGTCGACTTTGAGCCCGCACAAGAACAGGATCTCTTATCTCGATTTGTTGACTTTGCGAGGGAACAGTTGCTTGATCCTCAGTGGGCGAGTTTCACGCGGAAGATCGGGGGGAAAGCGGAGTCGATTCTTGCGAGCGTGCAGTCGTATGGTATGAGGGTGTTTGAACGTTGGAGTGCTCCGGAAACGCGTAAGTCTTACGTTGAACAGCCCAGTTTCGTCGTTGTTGAACTCGAGGACGGAAAACGGCCGCTGTTGAAAGTGGAAGATGCGCGTTGCGATGGAGTTTCTTGCAAAAGCAAAAACCTGTTGCTGTAGAATCGCCGTCTGGCAACGAAGGAGATGTTTTGGTTGCCATGATAGACGTCATCTAAAAAGTGAGCAAAGATTTGAAAGAGATGGCCGGATTCAGCTTTCAACAATTGAAAGGCGGCTGGCCAATTGTTCGCGATGGCATTGAAAGTTGGTCGGTGGGTTTGGAGTCGCTGATGCAACAAATGCGAATGGCAACCCAGGTTCGCTTTTACCGCGGGACACGTTGCCTTCGGTAGGGCTTGACCCCGCAATTCGGCTCGTAAGCGCTGGATGAGCCGACCACGATGATGCCACAGATGTGGCATGCAGACACGCCCGATCCCATTCGTGTCGGCCTCTCCCTGAATGTAGCTCAAGTGGGCCAGAATTGATCCGTGGCAATTCTGGCCCGCTTTGTCGGTTTCAGTTGCGGATTATTTTCCGGCGTCCCCATCCTTTTCGCCGCCAAGTGATCCAGCATCATCATCACCTTCGGCGTGTTCCTCACCGTGGTCTTCCCCGTCATGGTCATGGCCCTTGCCTTCTTCCTTCTCGTGCTCGCCATTGGCCTCGTCATGCCCTTCTCCCTCAGCATGGTCATCTGAATGATCCCCATGCTCGTGGCCGTGACCTCCGTGGTCGTGCTCGCCGTGAGCTTCGCCACCGTTCGGTGTTACGGACTCGGGAGATTCCGCGGGACCAGGGTCGCAACCCAACTGAAAGGCAGCAAGCAGTGCAATCAAAAGTCCGAAATAACGCATTTTCTATTCTTTCGTAAGGGGTGGAAATTCAATCAACGGTGAGTCACTTGCGAGTGGTCCCGTTAGTCGGATTATAAGGTTACGAGCTGGTTCGTGCACAGACACCGGTCGCATTCTGCAGGGTAAGCAATCACTCATATTTATGTGAGCAGAATGCGGTAGGTAAGCCTTTGCATTTTTTCAGCGGGCCTTGCACGCCGACGCACCTAAGAAAAATACTGAGGCATATCTCAGGATGGTGAGTATTTAAAGCGTTTGCATTTGTGTAACCGCTTCAGCGGCTTCTTTAGAATCAGTTGTATCGCAAACGATTTCGCCGTCACGCATTACGATATTGCGTCGCGCATTGCGAGCAACAGCCAAATCGTGCGTTACAAGAATGACGGTGAGATTCTTTTCGCGATTGAGCTTCTCAAACAACTCAATGACCTCTCGGCTGGTCTTCGTATCGAGATTTCCCGTGGGCTCGTCACCCATCAAGATGTTCGGGTTCGTAGAAAGTGCTCGAGCAATGGCGACGCGTTGCTGCTGTCCGCCGGAAAGCTGTCCGGGGTGGTGATCCATGCGATCGCCGAGACCAACCAAGTCCAGCATCTCGGAGGCGACACTACGCCGCTTCCGCTGAGACTTGGTTGCGCCGTACAGCAAGGGGAGCTCGACATTTTCGAGTGCGGAAGTACGAGCCAACAAATTGAAGTTCTGAAAGACAAAACCAATCTGGCGATTGCGGATGCGCGCTCTTGCGTCGCGTGACATCGGCACTACGTTGCTGCCGTCAAGAAAATAGTCGCCGTGCGTGGGGCGATCGAGGCAGCCAAGCGTGTTCATGAGCGTCGATTTGCCGGAGCCTGAGGGCCCGATCAACGCGACGTGTTCGCCTTTTTCGATGGAAAGCGTGACACCGCGGAGGGCGTGTACCTCCATCTCGCCCATGCGATACACCTTGGCTACATCAGTTAGTTCAATCAATGCCATCGGGCACTTTCAATCAAGGCGATCTCGGAGCAAGTCGCGGTCTTGTGGCTCGTCAATGCGAGCTTGTTTCTACCTTCGGAATTCAAGAATACTACAGATTGTCACTCAAACTCTCGATCAGAGCTACTCGGCTAAGGAGTCTTGGAGGTTTCTTCTTCGTTAGCTTTTGCAGGATCTTGGGAGACTGGTCCCGAGTCGCCTTCTGGCTGAGATGACGGGTAATCGCCTGATTTGAGCTTAATTTCCTCGCCGGATGATTTTTCGGTTGCAGTTGATTTACTGTCGTCGCGTGATTTCTGCTCCGAGCTTGCACTGGATTCGGCATTGCTCTTTGTCTCCGCCTCGAGTTCAGCCTTTTGGGCTGCAGCCTCGGCTTCCGCCTTTGTTTTTTCTTCAGCAGCGAGTCGGGCTCGCTCTCGTGCCTCAGCTTCCTGAGCAGCCAGTTGAGCTTCGATTTGAGTAATGAACTTCTCTTGGCTCTCCGCCATCTTTTCATTGCCGAGCTTGCGGTAGGCGTCCGCGACCCGACGGCGAAAGTCGACTCGCATCGGTAGGAGCTGGATCGCGGTTTCGTAGGCGGTTATTGCACGTTCTACATCATTGCCGTTCATCAGCAAGGTACCGTAAGTGTCAAAATAATCTCCGTTGGGAGTCTTTGCTCCTGCTGCGATTTGGATGGCTCGCTCGCAAAGTTTGATTGCTTCATCATTTTTCTCTGGATCCAGTGCGCTGGTCACATACGCCAAATTGTTCAGCGACTGATGGTCCAGTGGTAGTTTGGTGACGACTTGCTTTAGGTGCGGCAAGGCGAGCTGCAATTGCCGCTGAACTAAATAGGCCTCTGCCAGCCAGCGGTGCGTAATTCCAGTGGCAGTGCCGCGATTGACCAAGTCACGTAGTTTGTTGAACATCTCTTCGCTGACTTGTGGCCCGCTGAAACGAATCAGCTTCGCAATCTCTTCTCCGATTTTTGGATTGGTTGGGTCGTAACTGTACGCTCGATCAAGTAGCTGAACATTGACATCCATAATCATGTCTGGCGTCGTCATGCTCTGCAGGAATCGATACCGGTACAATTCCGAGAGCCCTCGACTGATAGCTTTGGTTCTTTCTGGAGCATCTAGAAGAAGTTTTTCGGCGTCCTCTATTTTGTCCGTCATGGATTTGCATTCAGCCAAATGCAGTCGCGCGAGCATGTCTTGAGGTTTTTCGCTCAGCATCTTTTCGAAGACCGCAGTCGCATTGGAAACGGCGGAATTTTCGACGACGCTATTTCCCAGAATCCGCGCGCGTCGCGCTAGCTCAAGATTCAACGTTGGGTCCGAGCTGGCAGCAGAGGTCAGTAATTTCAAGGAAGCCTGCCGATAGCCAAGTTGCGATTCTGAATCAATTCGAATATTCGCAGCAGCCCAATACAGATCACTTCCTGCCTTCAGGAGTTCTAATGGCAGACGATCTTGTTTTCGTGCTTGTTCTAGGTGATGAAGAATTAGAGGAAGATTTTCGCGAAGTTCTTGCTGGTTGCTATCCTGAATCATTCGCAAGGCGACGAAGGAGTGAGCCATGGGCAGACCCTCTCCGTCGTCGGGAGCGAGCTCATCCAGGATCTCATTAGCTTCAGCATCTGCTCCTCGCTGTGATAAGCTAGCGGCTATGAAAAATCGGCTCCGGTCGTTGGGGGCAAGCTGCTCAACACGGCGGAAAAGCATATCAGCGTGTGCGGTAATCCGAGCCGGCTCAGCCTCTTCGTTGTCCGCAGCGGTGTCGTTCTGCTCATTCTCTCCAATCCATCTGTTTTCCCAAGCCGCAACCTCTTCCTGAGCGAGACCGGCGTACCAGCGTGTTAAATCTTCCTGGGTGCGTCCTCCTCCTGCTAAGCAAAACAGTGCAAGAGCAGTCGCCAGAATGGCTGGCAATGCATAGAGTCCGATCTGTCTCCATGGACGGGAAAACACGAAATCGTAGAAGACCCCGACCATGGACATGAAGAGCTTCGTTGGGTCCATTGACATAGTTTGCTCTACGCAATCTGCGTGATTCGGGCGAATGAAGTTAGGTTAGGCTCGCCTTGGGCTTTCGGAAAAAGACCGTTTTAAGCGAGGCGGGGATCCCAGGGAGGCAAACTGTACGGCCTCGCCATGAAGTGAAGTTCAGTCGATTGCGGCAATTCGCATTTTGACGCTCGTTTCAGAGCTCGTCTCTTCTTATAATATTACCCACCTTTCTGTTTCTAAGCGAGAAGCAATCGTTCCCACCAAGAACCCAACCTCCGTTTCGTGAGCCTCTTTCGGGTTTTGACGAGATTGAAGAGAATATCCCATGACGAAGACCGTACTATTTTCGGTAGCGACTTTGTGCTTATTAGTTTGTCCAGAGAACCTGTTCGGCCAAATCGATTCGAATAAGCCAGAAGCGAAAGGTGACGAAGAAAAACTCGCCAAAGTAACCTTTGGTGGTGGATGCTTCTGGTGCGTGGAAGCTGTGTTTGAAAACGTCAGAGGTGTTGAGGATGTTGTTTCCGGCTACGCAGGGGGGCGACGTCCCAATCCGAATTACAAGCAAGTGTGTACAGGCCGTACGGGCCACGCCGAGGTTTGTGAAATCAAGTACAATCCTGAGGAAGTCTCCCTCAAGGAGCTGCTGGAGATTTTCTGGAAAACTCACGACCCAACGACTCTCAATCGCCAAGGAGTTGACGTTGGCACTCAATACCGAAGCGTCATCTTTTATCACGATGTTGAGCAGAAGAAGGTGGCAGAGAAGTATAAGAACAGTTTGGACGAGTCCGGAGCTTTTGCAAATAAGATCGTAACGCAGATTTCGAAGGCTCCCAAGTTTTACGTAGCAGAAGACTACCACCAGGATTACTATCGAAAGAATCCGGGGCAGGGGTACTGTGCGGCCATCGTTCGACCGAAAGTCGAAAAGTTCAAAAAGGCTTTTGCTGACAAAGTCGCGAAGCCGAAATAGAGCAGGAATGTTTTAGCTTGCAGTGGTCCGAAGGCAGTGCTGATACGGCGATTGCGCCTTTTCCCGTGAACAGATCTCATTCGCTCAGACACGTCAAATCTCTATGCCTCTCCAGTTTCCAGCGGCAACTTTTGATCGGCGCCCCACTCTGCCCAGGATCCATCGTAGACTGAGATATTACGATGACCGTGCTCGTAGGCTGCCAACGCCAAAATGCATGCCGTAACACCAGAGCCGCATGAGCATACGAGCCTCTGATCGCAATCAAGCTTGCCAGAAAATTGCTTGGTCAACGCTTCTCGCGGCAAAAGTTTGCCATCGGAGATAAGCTGCGAGGCAGGCAGGCTCTTGCTGCCCGGAATATGGCCACCACGCACCTCCGGCCGCGGCTCAGGGTCGGTCGCAGCAAACCTTCCCAGCGGGCGAGCATCCACGATACTTGTCGCAGAATCGCCCGTCGCTTCCAAAACTTGATCCGATAAACACAGCCATGACTCAACGGGTTTCGCTTCAAGGTCTCCAGGGGGGCCGGAGTAGGCCTCTGGAGCTACTGTCTCCAGCCCGGCTGCCGTCCAAGCCGGAAGTCCGCCATTGAGGACAAACACTGACTCATGGCCCATCGCACGAAACATCCACCAGGCTCGTGGCGAGCTGTAAACGCCATGATGGTCGTAGATCACAACTAAGCTCTCTCGAGAAACACCAAGCAGTCTTACTTGATTTTCGAAACGCTGCGGAGTGGGGACCGTGTTGGGAGACGGTGCTGACTTGTCGACGAAGACTTGCTTCATGTCGAAATCTCGAGCACCCGGTAAGCGCATATCCAAGTAGGAATCGGGTGGCTTGGGCTGTCCAACTTTGGCTATCGTTGCGTCCAGCAGCACAAGATTCTCGTCAGCGAGGTGCTCCTTTAACCACTGAGTGTCGACCAAAGGAGATTCCATTCCTAAACCCATTGTGTTCCTTTCGATAAATGAGATGGCCGTTCGAGCCCAATTCTCTGCGGCGGAAGGCAGCTTGGGGAGCCGAAGGTTTTTGGGTGTCGAGAAGTAGTGTGGCTACTAGTCGGCTATCTGTTGCATGAACCGGATGTAGTTTGCCCAGTCCCAGGCGTTGATGTCGTGCTTTCCCTCGCGAAGATGGTAGCTAACACGACCAATTTCCGCCGTGTTGGCCGGCGGCAACTCCTCTAGCTTTAAACCCGCATGCCCTAGAGCCTCGTAGACTGTGCTAGAAAGCTTGGCCGAGAGGAACTCTCCCTTGGGGTCAGCCCAACGGTCCTCGGATGCACTGGCAACGTAAACCGGCCTCGGTGCAAGTAGTGCGACTAGTTGATGCTGGTCGATGGGTAAGGCAGATTCGTTCTTGTTGTACCGCTTGAAGTCTCCGCAGAACCAGTGTGGAAAAGAAGTGTTGATGCGTTCCACCGTTTCGCCAAAAGCACGTCGACTGAGCGCTGCGCCGCCGCATCCTGAATCGTTCGAAATTGCGCCAGCAAAACGTGCGTCCATGGCTGCTGTCCAAAGCGAAGTTTTGCCCAGACGCGAGTGCCCAATTACAACCACTCTTTCGCCATCAACTGCCTTCACTTCTTGTTGCAGGCAATCCAGCATCCGTGACAGTCCCCACGCCCATGCGGAGATTGTGCCCCAGCGGTCAGGGTGTTCCGCATCTGGACGGTGACCCGGGAACAAGGCATGCACGCCGTTGTTGAAACCATCATCAAAATCTGGATCGATATCCCCGCAGTAACACGTGGCTACACCGAATCCGGCGTCGACAATCATTTCAACCGGCCAACGCGATTTGCTTGTGCCGCGTCCGGCCTCCGTCGCGCGATTGTCCTCAACGCCTTTATCTTTTGACGAGCGACACCATGATGACGTCACGGTAATCACCTTGTCGTCCGCCACTGTGTGATTACCAAAGAAACTCAAGCCTAGGAACGTTGGAACTGGCTTCGTTGCATTCGTAGGTGTGAATACAAGGAGATCGATGCTGTGTTCGCCTGCTTCGGTGGCGAGCTCAACGCGAAACTGTTGACGCAGTGCCTTTCCATCGAATGACTTACCGCTTTCAATTTCTTCAAATCGTATTTTGAATTCGGATTCAGGTGGCGTCCCGTACATCTGGTTACCAAAGAGCTGCATAAGCTCTGCGCGTCTTGGCTGCCAGCTTTCAGCCGTCTTTTCTCCGTCGTCCTGCCAAATGGGTGGAAGTTGGTAAGAAGGTACTTTTGACTCGTCGTAGTTTGCGACAAACTTCTTTTGTGCGAGAAGCGGCGAACAACTTCCGGCCACAAAAAGGCCGAGCCCAAAGAATAGGGTTGCTCGAAAAAGTTGGCTCGACATTGGCGTAATCCAGGTGTTGAGGTACCAAGACGAATCAAAGTTTCACGCAGCATACTTTGGAAACCCGACGTGTGGGCGAGAGACAAAGCTGATTGATTTGCTCGCGCTTCGGATTACTAAGAGACCTCTTGTACACAGTGAAACCTTGTTCGCACTGGTTGAGGAACGTAATCCCAGCGAACAGCGTGTTTCCTCTTGTTAAAATAGAAGATTGTTGGCCTCAACGCCACCTGGGTGCCCATAGCAAACCTGCTTCCAGTTCCCTCCCACCTAACTTACAATTTGCTTCGCCGTCTTTGGCGAAGCAACGATTCCTCACCTACCTCTGCTGCTAACCAAGCAGTCTTATCACCATTTGGAGACAGTTCGATGCAGCTTCCCATTCTTAAGCTTGCGCTTTTGTTCAACTGCTTAGCCGGGGCCCAAGTGCTTCGTGCCCAGGATGCGAAAGTCACCTTCGAGCAGCACAAAGACAAAATCACTGTGTTGCTGAACGACTCCTTATTTACGGAATACGTTTTTGCTGGATATGAAAAGCCAATCCTCTACCCCGTCATCGGTCCTGCCGGGACTTCAATGACCCGAGACTATCCGATGAAAAAGGACACGCCGAACGAGAAGCCGGATCATCCGCACCACAAATCGATCTGGTTTGGCCACATGAAAGTGAATAATGAAAGCTTCTGGCACGTCGGCAAGAATGCTGGGACGACGGAGCATGTTGGCTATGAGATCAAGGGGAATTCGATTCACAGTAAGAACAAGTTGGTGGATCGTGACGGAGAAATTATGGCAACGGACAGTCGCTTGATCGCATTCGGTGGCGGCAGCCAATCTAGATGGATAGACTATACAGTCACGTATCACGCGAGTGAATCGGACTTGGTTTTTGGCGACAATAAAGACGGACAAATGGGAATCCGCATGCACGCTGCACTTCGAATTGCTGGTCCAATTGCCACAGGCAAAGCAATCAACTCGGAGGGAGTTCGCGAGAAGAATATTTGGGGTAAACGTGCTCCTTGGATCGACTACTGGGGAGAAATCGACGGCAAGAAAGTGGGGATCGCGATGTTCGATCATCCAACTAACCTTCGGCATCCCACGTGGTGGCATGCTCGTGATTATGGCCTGCTATCCGCAAACCCTTTTGGTATCCACCACTTCGAGTCCAAGCCAGATGGCAAAGCCGGTGAGCACACTTTGAAAAAAGGCGAGAGCTTAACCTTCCGCCATCGCTTCTTGTTCCACCTGGATGATTACAAGTCCGCGGGAGTTGCAGAGGCTTACGAGAGCTGGTCTGATAAATAAAAAAGGCGGACGAAATAATTCGCCCGCCCCAGTTTGCGAACAAGCGATTCTGCCCCACACACTCATTCGCTTGACAACTAGTTGCCTAGACATTTGCATCGGCCTGACCCCATATCCTACTAGTATTCACTTCGCGAATTTGCACATGTCCGCCGAGAGACTACGCTAGGGCAGCCCCGCAGACGCAGCTTCGTCAGTGTTTTAATTCGTTCCACTCCTCAAACACCCCAAAAAGTTGACAGCAATGACACAATCCGCAACTGCTAGCAGAATCGATCGTCGCAAGTTCGTGGGTGCATCTGCAGCCACGGTAGCAGCTTCCGGCTATTTCACCAGTTCTGCCATAGCGCTCTCGAACTCTCCAAATGAGATACTGAACTTGGCGTGTATAGGAACTGCAAACCGAGCGGCGGCAGACATCGCCGAGGTTGCACACGAGCAGATTGTGGCACTCTGTGATGTGGATTCGAACAACTTGAAACGCAAGCAGATAGAGTTTGCAGACGCCCGTGGCTATTCTGACTACCGCGAATTGCTGGAGAAAGAAGGAGATCGAGTCGACGCTGTCGTCATCGGAACGACCGACCACCATCATGCGCCAGCGACCATCCGAGCAATTCGGGCTGGTAAACACGTCTATTGCGAGAAGCCTCTGACACACACCGTCGAAGAAGCACGTATCATCGCGTCTGCTGCAAAAAAAGCGGGTGTTGTGACTCAGATGGGTACGCAAATTCACGCTGGGGACAACTATCGTCGCGTGGTCGAAATCGTGCAAGCAGGCGTTTTGGGTGACATTACGGATGTGCACGTTTGGGTCGGCAAGGGGTGGGGCGAAAAGCCAGACTTTGTCCGAGGCGAGCCAAGTGATCCGCCTCCACATCTTGACTGGGACCTTTGGCTCGGACCTGCACCAGAACGGCCATACTCAAAGGGCCGTTACCACCCGGCTCAGTGGCGCCGCTATTGGGACTTTGGCCAAGGCACGCTTGGCGATATGGGCTGCCATTACATGGACCTCCCCTTCTGGGCGCTCGGGCTTCGACACCCTGTCTCCGTCGAGGCAGAGGGACCCGCAGTGAACAGCGAGACAGCCCCCTTGGGGCTAACCGTCCGTTACAAGTTCCCGAAGACCGATCGGCACCCAGCTTTGAACTTCACGTGGTACGACGGAAACATGATTCCCAAGTCGATTAACGGTGTACGCGTCAAAGCTAACGGTGTGATGTTTATTGGCAGCGAGGGAATGATGTTTGCTGACTATGGCAGCTACCGTTTGATGCCCCCAGCGAACTTTGCTGACTTCAAGCCACCGAAGCAAACGATTCCCAAGTCGATCGGGCACCACCGTGAATGGCTTCAAGCCTGTCGAGACGGCTCACCGACTACCTGCAACTTTGACTACTCCGGTGCACTTACTGAAACCGTCTTGCTTGGCAATGTAGCCTACCGCAGCGGCACCAAATTTGGCTGGGACGGAGCAACGCTTGAAGCCGACAATGCCGATGCGCAAAAGTTCATAGCCAAGGAATACCGCCCCGGATGGGAAGTTAGAGCTTAAAGCTCATCCGATCGGTTCCTCTCAACTTTTCTGTAATTGGTTCAGCGATTGTAGTGGACGATGTTAAGATTCTGGCGGAAGCACTTAGTTTTGCTTGGCAAAGTTGTCGCTAGAGGGCTAAATACCATGCTTTCCGCCATCCCTACCTCACTATGCATCCCACCACTGCATGTTGATTTATTAGGACACTGTTTCCTACTCCCATAGGGATAGATCGAACAGGTCCTCGGGCACAACCAGGGATAATGAGGACTTCTGTACCTAAATTGGGCCCACTCATGGCACAATGGCAATACATCACCCTGGCCTATGGCACTGCCGACAAGCAGCGTCGAGGATGGGTGATCACTGCGCCAGATCCAAACTCTAAAGTGTACAGGTCGGCAAGGCTAAAAGGGGCGCATCGGGGGCCGCGTCTGGCAGGCGATGAGGCTACTCGAAATAGCTTTAGAAGAACTCGACGCCGATGGTTGGGAACTTGTGTCTCAAGGCGCTCGTCGCCGATCTCAGTCTCGACAAACAGATTCCTCAAGATGTCCTGTCAAAAAAACTCTAAAGCTTGCCAGGTTGAGGACGGAAGTGGAGCGGGTTAGGGTCGCATACGATGTCAGGCAAAGTCGCGCTTGTCGCGTCCTTCGATTGGCGATTTCGACCTGTGGCTACCAGTCCATCAAAGACGAGCAGGCAGCCCTTAGGATGAGATTGAAAGAGCTTGCTGTGACGCGTGTGCACTACGGTTTTCGCCGGCTTCACATTCTGCTTCGCCGAGAAGGTTGGCAGTTGAATGCGAAGCGTGTCTATCGGCTCTACAGCGAGGAACAACTGAGCTTGCGTCTGAGGAGGCCGCGGCGGCGTGTCACCTGTCGGAACCGTGTCGATCGGCCCGAAGCGACTTGCATCAACGACTGCTGGGCAATGGTTTTCATGTACGACGAGCTCTTCGACGGACGCCGAATCCGACTTTTGACGATAGTGGATCTCTTTACTCATGAGAGTCTCGCGATAGAGGTTCGTCAGCGTTTCCCAGTCGGCGATGTTGTCGATGCACTTGAGCAGCTGCGAAGAAATCGCTCTCTTCCAAAATCGATTCGAGTGGACAAAGGGACCGAATTCACGTCAAAGGCCATGGATCGATGGGCCTACGAACATGGAGTGACATTGGACTTCAATCGTCCTGGAAAACCCATGGATAACGCTTTCATCGAGTCCTTCAATGGAAGCGTTCGCATTGAGTGCCTCAATGAAAACTGGTTCTCGTCTTTAGATGATGCCAAGGGGCAGATAGAATCCTGGCTACGGGATTACAACGAACATCGACCCCACAGCGCTTTGAGCAACCTGTCCCCCAAAGAATTCGCTTCATCTGGGCAGGCTAGCCTGCCCAGATAAATACATGATTCTATTATGACCGGTGTATGAGTAAATGGGAGCGGCTCAATTGGGCTCTAGACTCTCAAACCATCTGGATCAGTTTTGGGGGAGCACTCCATTTCTTCTGTGACAGGTGCAGCTTTAAGTAAATCCCTAGGTTGACTGCGGCAGGTTGCTGAATGCGGGGATACACTAATCGCGACGTAGACTGTTCCTTTTTCGACTCATGGCTGAAAAGATCGCAATGCCGCAAAAAATTGGAAGTGACGATGGCTCGGGAACTGCTGCAGAGACTCCGTCGTAATAAGTTTCATTAATGCCGGGCAAGGCTATTACACGAAACCCGCTCCCGGGGTTGTTTTCCAAAGTCGGATATCGATCAAGCCGGGTGGATGATTGCAAAAACCAACTCGAGCTACTCCAATAGCCGCCGCGTAACCCTCGGTTTGCCCAAACGTCAGAGTTGGTGAAATCTACGCTAGTCTCTTCCCATTCGTCAACGTTGCCGTTCATACCCACAATACCATATGCGTTCGCACCACCGGCCAGTGTTACATCCGCAGGACCACCTAGCGGCGCTGCGGGATGGCCGTATACGGCCGTGTTTCCGGCCGAGTCACTCACCACTGTTGTAGGGATGTCGCCAGTTAAGGTGGCATACTGCTGCCAGTTAGCGGACACGGGGTCGAAGTAAGCTGCTTTGTACCACTCGTCGACAGAGGGGAGAGCATAAACAGCTTTTGAATTACGGTAGGGGTTCGTTGGATCGTATCCATCGTCGCCGCTTGTCCAAAGCTCGTTAAGGTCTCCAATCCCGCTGTCGTGTGCGAATTTATAGGCAGCTGAGTATCCCTTACTGGTATTCATCCAATTCACAAAACGGGCCGCTTCCAACCATGAAATCCCCGTCGCTGCTACGTTAGGACCATTGGCAGGATAGGTGCTATTACTTGAATGCGTGATAGTCAGATTGTTACTTTCGCCAAAGATCGCGTTGTACTTGTCAATCAAGCCTCGGCGGATTTCGTACTTTCCTATTTCGTATTCATAAAATACCGAACCAGTTGGGCGTTGACCAGGATGGACGTCGGCCACATTACTTGTATCCCCGATCGTCACAAATTCCATAGTGAACGCGTTGCTGCCCGATCCGAAAACAATGATTCCTGCTTGGGCTTCAGAACAAATCAATGCATTAAGCGAGGCGAGAAGAATTAAAACGGTTCTAAAAGACATTTTGTATTGCTTTTTCGAACTTGGGCATCCGGCAGGTCCGATTTGTTAGAACCTTGCTGCTCGTCAGCCGAAAAGCAGACTACCTGCTCAAAGTGCGTGCACGACCACACAGTATATTTAGTGACGTTTAGTGCTAAAGGCTTTTCTATGCAAAACTTAATACTCTCGGTTCGATCGTGAAATTAATGACTAGTTAGTAAATATTTTACAGTTCCCGCTGTACGACCCAGTCGGCTCAGCATGCGTGAACCATCACCTTCACGTCGTACCGTCTCAATAGCAGTCTTGAAAAACTGCTTCGCTCAACTTTCTTATTAGATGCACACTTGCGTTCTGAAAACTCATGCTTTTGCTCCTCTCGATTGCATTGTCAGCAGAAACGTCCGAATTCGATCGTTATGTTTTAACGATGGTGTTGGACAAATGTTGTGTCTGCACCTGGCATGAAAATGAATGTTTGGATGCTGTTTTACGACTTAACTCGCAGCCATAGCGTTTACAGTTATCAACGCAGGTAACCAAGATTAAGTAAGTGAATTGCAAGAAGCACCACGGCGGCTGCGTCTTCTTCCACGTGGACAAGATGCAGATTTACCGAATGCTAATGCATAAGCATCTCTTAGGTGCATCGCTATCCAACTCCGAGCTACACCAAACAACCATCTCGAATTTAGATCGTGGATTGCAAACGCAAAAATACATTGACTGGACTCGGTACCGTCAATTGTTTGGGCTGCTAGAGTGCTCCCCTAAAACAGATTCGTGTGTTGTGTGAAAGATCTTACAAGGAGAGCTTCCATGAACAGAAAGCCAGAAAGACAAAAGCCTGAACCTCTCGTACAAACACTCCAGAGGGGGCAAGCGATGGTTTCGGCCGGAACATCGGAAACAGAAGTATTCGAGAGGCTTGAGATCACTGAGTCCACCTGGAAGAGATGGAACAGCCAGTACGGCGGAATCAAGTCTGATGAAGCCAAGCGACTACTTGGGCTTGATACAGAGAAACAGCGTTTCGAGGAAATGTTCGCTATGGCAGGGCTGGATAAGCGTATTTTGAAGACCGCTCTGGAGGCAACTACTGGGCCCCCCACTGCGACGCGAAGCAGTCAGTCACGCAAAAGACTTGCGTCGTATCGCAGCGTCGAGCATTCGCATCTCGCAGTGCGGCTTTAAGTCCAGTCGCTGCGCTCCCTACATTTAATCCGGCACACCGAACTTATCGGACAAAGGGGACACTGCAGGGCTACACCCGGATTCTTGGCTACGTAAGAAACTCGGCATCGAGTCGCTGACGCTTGTATCGACACTGGGAGCTTAGCGATCGAGCAATTTCTGATCGGTGCGTCCCGCTTCATAGTCCTCAGATAGGCTCGCGAGTGTTGCCTTGCCCATTTTTAGTTGTGGTGGCTACGATGTCAGTGGTTTGTATGCCAGCTCCAATCACTCCCTTATTGTTTGATCTCGTTTGCCAATGATCCTATGGTCCATAATATGAAGAGGAATTGGATTGCGATCGCGACAATGATGAACAATCCTAAAGTGTCCAAACGAAAAATCACCATAACCACACCTCTGAAATAGAGGTCCCACCATTTTTCTAAAACGCTTGTGTAGCGTTTTGTCCAATCGCACAAATGACATCTATTCCGAGATCTCAAGACTTTGCCGCAACTAGGGCAAAATCCCTTTCGCTCGAAATTTCGTGGAAATCTCTTAGCGTCATATCCGAGCCATCCCTCCACAAATCCGTCATACCAGAAGCCGTACCAGAAAGGTATCGGTAAGCACGTCACCACCACGGAAATAAGGCGGAGCGTATGCGGCATGGGGCGTTTATGGCCCTTATTTAACCGAAGATACTCTTCGTAATCTGAATTTAGGTTGAGTTGTTTTTCTGCACCTTTTCTCGCTGCCTTTAACTCTTCCTTTTCCTTCAACCTTTTTTCTTTGGCTGCGAACCTCTGCTTGATGTTCACCCAAAGTGATTCGAAAAAGCCTTTACTGCGGGGGCGAGTTTTTGCAAAGGCAGGGGGCGGAGGAGGTATAAGCGGTCGCGGTCGAGTTGATACCTCCTTCGCCCTTCGAGTATCAACAGCAGGTTGTTCGGAGACGCTGAGGAATTGTGAACTCGGTTTGAACGAACCAACTAAGCCTCGGCGGATTGGGGTAGTCGGTAACACCTCACCATTGGCAATCATCGATGTGAGTTTCGTTTTTACGAATGGCCCCTGAATTCCATTGGAAGATTTCACGTACCAGCCAACCTCATCCAAACGCTTCAAAAGCTTTCTAACATAATCAACAGAAAACTCTTTCCCCCCCCCTTTCACCTTGGGTTATGCGAGCATTCGTAGGTATCTCATTAGCATTTAGAAGTACCCGAAGTTGCGATTCGGTAAACGGACCGCTTATTTTTTGGTTGATTCTTATGAAGTACCGACTCATGTTCTGCTAGCTTCTGTGATGTTATTTCGGACATGCTGTAAGACCACCTCGTCTTGATCCTGCCCCAATTTTGCTAACAGAGGTCTTATTGTGGCTTTGATTTCCTAAAAAAGTGTGCAGGTGGAAATACTTGTATAGTAGTGAATCGTGGTGAGTCATAGCTGATGATCCCCTTTTGCGCCCGCGAGCTTCAGGATTTTTTCCCATAGTTCATAACGCTTCGGAGAGTCTTTTTTCAGCTGGGGCAATTTTCCGGCATCGAGGCAGCCTGCATATAACATGGCAAATTCAGCAAGATCCTCGTGAGCCACACCATCACCGTATCGGGATACGGAAACTTTATCAGCCTTCAATGCGAGGCTCCATTGTTCGAGAATGTCTGCCTGCTGAGCGCGAGCGCGCTGTTCCATGACATGACCGGCTTCATGCATGTACACGGCTGGACCGGCTTGTGGAATGATATTCAGATAATTTTGCGATCCGTGTGCGGCAGCACCATTTAGGGTCTTGTAGATGGCGATACCGTCTTTCCCCGGCTCCGATACAATTGCAAAGGCTCGTCGGTACAAAGGAGGCAGTTTTTCCAACTTGGCTGCGACATCAGCCAAACTTGTTTTTGACTGATCTTCGATTGAAATGCGGAAATCAGTTTTGCCCAAAGATACCAGCCAGGTTTTCCCCGGTGACTGCCCACGTTTTAAAGCTATGACGTTTGGCCCGGAGACAATCTTCAGCTTGTCAGTATTCTTTAATCCAGCCTTCAGGCAATATTGCTTGTAATCATTCACAAGGTACTTCTTGTCCTGTGCACTGGCATCTGTGTCGATGAAAACCAATGCAATGGAAAGTGCTAAAGCTGTTTTTAATAACATCTGAGATCTCGGGGGCAAATTCTTTTTTATCATCCTCAAGCTTCATCACTCGGCAAGCTTGTGTTTTCATCGCATTGTATCTGGCAATGCAGCAGCATGTTGGAAAGTAAGTC
>PKCQ01000399.1 GCA_002862265.1 Planctomycetaceae bacterium
CGGCTGGCGCTACGTTCAGGATGGTGCTCGGCGAATTCATGCTCCTGACGACAGTGCAGAGGGTGATTGGTACTTGCATCTTCCGCAAGGCACCCAAGTGCATCAGCCCAATCCAGCCACAGTATCAAATACATACACTTTCAAAATGAAACTAAGATCTGCTAATTCCGCCAAAGCCAAAATTCGAATTGAATTCCGCGATCAGCAATATCGAAACGAGCTGAAAGAGCTAGTGCAAGAGTCAATTGTCCAGCCTGGAACAATTTGGCAGGAGTTTAGCATCGAAGCCCAAACGCCTAAGAGTTCCGGTGATCACTCACGAGATCCATGGCAAGTTATTCTGCGCATCGAAGCCGCTGACGAAACAATCGACTGTGACGACATTCAGCTTTACAGTCGTAGATAATGCTTGCGGCGCGGAACGACTCGACTGCCTTTCGTAAAAGCGAGTCTGGATTGCCGTTAGATGAGCGACTGAGGGCCGTATGCGGATGCAAGCCATTGACGGCTTCCGCGCTAGTATTCCCGCGGATCGTTAACGACCAGCCCCAGACGCGGGCGTGCCTTGGTCCAACCATCTTTGAGCACAGTGTAATTTGATTCGAAACCTCATCCACTGCTGGCCGAGAGTCTAGGCGGCTTCGGTCACAATTCGACGCAAATCGCAGTCTGCGATGCGGTATCCAATATGAGTATGCCAGGCGTTCTGTTATCTAGCTCGGCAAGCAAGTTGCCGGACGCATCCCAAGCTGCACTGCCTCCAGCGCAGGCTTCGCCGCCTTGAAGTCCAATGGAGTTGACAAGCAGTGTCGGTATACCGTGCTGCTCACAAACGTTCGCTAGACGCTGCTTGGCGGATTGCATGCCTCGTTCTGTCTTCGCGATACTTGCGACGTAAATCTCTGTTCCCTGCCGCAAGGCCTCGTGTAGGAATCGCTTTGAATAAACGTCCTATTTACCGCTAGGTGCGAAGGTAAACGCAGAGGTTTTTTTGGGAGCTGCGAGGAACATGCTGCGTCCGGTGTAGGTAAGCCAACAGCGATCGATAGTAGGAGCTCATCAGCCAGGGCTTGAAGAGCGTCTAGCTGCTCGGGCCCAATCCTCGCTGCCATACTCCGGGCTTTGTGTAGCAAGTATCCTGTAAGCGAGAGCTCAGGAAAGACGATGTGATCGACGTCGTGTTCCGCTGCAAGCTGAATGAGACTCAGGTGCTGACGCGAGTTCTGTTAGATGTCGCCTGGATTGGGCCGAGTCTGTGCGGCGGCGAGTTTCATTCCTATTCGCTAACATCCAAATAACCGGCTGCGAGCCGCTTGCCTAAATGCAAAATCCCTGCAGTGTCGAGCACCAATCGTTTGGGCTGTGGCGGGAAGTCTTCGATGTAAATATGATGCATCGCAGAGTCCGACTCTGACAGTGTTCGGATGTCACTGACGACGTCGATGCCGTTGACGTTCTTGTGATCGGTTGGCGGCTGCTGGGAAACGAACCAAGGCAGATCGGGTAGCTGGAGATCTAGTCGAGTTTGTTCAACGGTAGCTCTAAGCCACTTCGCCGCACTCTTGCGATACGGATGCATCGACATCTCGTTCTCGCCAACGTGATAGAAGATGCCTTGCAGCTGAACCGAGTATCCTTCCTCTTCTAACTCCTTGATACTCTGGCTGATGAACTTGATCCATGCAGGGTATAGGTGACGCGTAGTGGCAACACTGCCCTCTGGAGTCCAGTCGTTCATTTGCGAGCCACTGTGTGTGAACTTGGCGATCGCAATGGGAGTTGGGTTGTTTGAGTCGTTCAGGATAGGCCGGGCAAAGCTAAGTTCCGGCCCATAGGTGTCGTAATAGCCAGCGGGTTCAAGGGCTTGCCATCCATTAGAGGTCTTCACACCGCCTCCTAGGCTGAACTTGAATCCGACGTCAGGCATGGGCTTTGCCAGTTCGGCGTCAGCAACTGCCAAGTCCTGCACAAAACTACGTTCTCCTTCCATGTTGCGATGGCCAGCAAATATGAAAAGGCGGATCGTCTTTGATTTTGGCTTGATCCATTCAGTGTGTGACCGCTCGGGGAGTTTTCCGATGTCTCTCAGATAAGCGTGAGCGTAGTTGATGCCGTGTTCGAGCTGCCCCAGCGTGCCATAGTGGTAATGTAGGCCAACGGGATTGCCGATCTCGACACCGACATGCGACGTTGGAATGTATTCGGCGTTTGCGTCGCTAGCGATAGCTTTCTTCTGGCCTTCGCTAATGGCGTACATTCTCGGCCGCAAGTCCATGCCCCAAATGGTTTTGGTGCACAGTTCACCTACAAAGAACTTCAGGTTTGGCGTTCCAAGGTCTTTGCGCCAGCGAGCCATGAAGCTCGTCAGATTCGGGCCATAGTTCAATTTGTATTCTTCGTTAAACATGTCGTTCTCGCCTTGATGCCACATGAAACCTTCCAGGCGATACTTGATATTCGCCTTCTGGAGACCGGCCAACGCATCCTGCACCTGCTCTAGAGCAAGTGGATACATCTTAAAGCCTTGTGGCTCATCTGGATTCCAATCACCACCGAGGTGGGTGCCACCTGCGGCGACTTTGATAATCGCGATCGGAACATCCCTGTGCTTTCCTACTTCTCGCGCAAAGCTCAGCTCAGGGCCGACAATATCTCGAATCGGTTTCAATTGCTCCCAGCCGTTGGATTTCGTCTTGTTCTCCCTTCCAATGCAGTACCAGATACGAACGTCCTGCTGGACGTCGCCATAGCCCTTGAAGGGTGCAAAGTTATCGACATCATCGACTCGCGAATCCGAGCCAACCATGTTGGATTGGCCAGCAAAGATGAAGACACGCGTGACCGCATCCTGCGCGAGCACCGAGGAGCCAATTGCGAGCATCAAGCCGATTGCAAGTGCATGACAAGAGGCAGTTAAGACATGTGTTCGATTCATCAGTCACTACAGTGCGTTGAGAGTGCGGCTACGGGGAAACTGTTAGGATAGCAGATCCATTGCACCTAGCTTCGGTCTTTGCAAATGAGTCTGGCCTCACCTGTGCTGCGAGAAACAAAAAAAGCCAAGTAGCGAGAACTACTTGGCCTTTGCAATTGTATTCGTTGGAACTCGAGGACTATTTCTTCTTTTCCACATGAACCGTGTGCTTTCTCAAGCGTGGGCAAAACTTCTTGATGCGAAGCTTCTCGCCACCGGTTTTCCGCTTGAGAGTGTAGTTGTAGTCGCCAGTCTCTTCGCAGACGAGGTGGACGATTTCCTTCTTCTTCTTGCTCTTAGCCATGACTATTCGCCCTTCTTCTCATCTTCTGCAGATGCTGTCTCGCCGTCCGCTTCCGCAGCGCTTTCATCACCATCGCTGGAATCTTCTTCCGCTTCTGCTGCGGAGTCGGACTCATTCTCGGCGACTTCGTTTTCGTCTTCGTCGTCACCACCGAAGTCAGGCTTTTCAGCCTTCTTTACGACCCGGTCGTTCTTGCCAACGAATTCCAAGATAGCTCGGGTACCGTTATCGCCAAGTCGCGGAGTCGCCAGTCGCATAATGCGAGTGTAGCCACCCGGGCGATCCTCAAACATCTCAGCCAGGACCTCCATTAGGATGGAAACGGCTTCTTTGTTTCGTAGCATCTGGAACAAGCGGCGGCGAGCGTTCACGTTAGGTGCGTTTGCTTCAACCCACTTAGCGTAGTCTTCTGACTTGCGCCAAGACTTCCACTCGTCCGAATTGCGATCTGCGTCGGTATTGTACTGCTCCGCGTTTTGCTGAGCCGCATAGCCCTTCTTCGCTATGGTGATGCACTTCTCGACGAAAGGACGTACTTCCTTTGCCTTGGCAATCGTGGTCGTGATGCGACCCTTCACCTTCGGTGCGTTATCATCCAGCTCTGTGTCTTCCTTGGAAGTCAGAATGAGTGCGGATGCAAGGTTGCGAAACAAAGCGCGACGGTGGCTTGGCGAGCGGCCGAGCGTACGTCCTTTTCTTCTGTGTCTCATCGTCTATTTCCGAATGATTATCGTTGTCATCTCATGCTATCGGACGACAACCGACTACATGCCTTGCTTATTGGAATGTCTGAGCTGAAGGCAATCGCATGCCGAGGTGCAAGCCAAGCGTAGCTAGCTTGTCACGTACTTCAGTCAGAGTGGTTTCGCCAAAGTTGCGGATCTCGAGCAACTGGTCTTCGTTACGTTGTACTAACTCGCGAATCAAGTGAATCCCTTCGCTCTCCAAGCAGTTGGCAGCACGAACACTTAGTCGCAAGTCTGCAACGGGAGTGTTGAGCTTGGCTTCCAATTGTGCTTCGGCAGAACCAGGACCACCGCGAGCGGTAGCATGAACCTGTTGCCCAAGTTCGGTATACTGCACAAAAGGATTCAAGTGCTTGCGGAAGATCTTGGCGGCTTCGACTAAGGCCATTTCTGGTCCGATCGACCCGTCTGTCCAAACTTCTAGGTTCAACTTGTCATAGTTCGTTTTTTGTCCAACGCGAGTTTCCTCAACGTCGTAGCGAACTCGTACTACCGGACTGAAGACAGCATCGACAGGGATGATGCCGATCTCGTGATCGCGGGTGCTGTGCTCTGTCGCAGGGACATAGCCGCGTCCGTTTTCAACAACCATTTCCATGACGAAAGGCTGATCGTCTGTCAAAGTCGCCAAGACATGGTGTTTGTTGATGACCTCGACGTCCGCATCTGCTTGAACGTCTTCGCCGGTGATAACGCCAGCGGAATTTCGCTCGACAGTGATTACTCGCGTCGAATCGCTGTGGTTCTTCACAACCAACGATTTGACGTTCAGAACGATGTCCGTAACGTCTTCGAGGACGCCAGGAATGGTGGTGAACTCGTGCTGAGCTCCGCGAATCTTGATCTGAGTGATGGCACTGCCTTCCAGGCTGGAAAGCAGAACTCGACGCAGGCTGTTTCCTACCGTAGTACCAAAACCACGCTCGAACGGCTCTGCAACAAACTTTCCGTAAGTTTGCGACAGAGTGTGTTGATCAGGATGGACAGCACTTGGAAGTTCCAGGCCACGCCATTTAATGTGCATCTTCGTTCCCTAGTTCTAGTTGTTCACCAGATGAAGTTTGTGGGAAAGTCGATGGAGCTGTCTGGGCGGCAGAACTCGACTTTCGGTAAACGCCGGTTAGGCGTCAAACTACGACCTTTAGCAATTCAATTGGCCGATTCTAAACGCGGCGTCGCTTGCGAGGTCGACAGCCGTTGTGAGGAATCGGGGTGACGTCTTCGATCAACTTCACGTTGATGCCAGCCGCTTGAAGGGCAGTAATGGCACTTTCACGTCCGGAGCCGGGACCCTTTACGCGAACTTCGATTTCCTTCATGCCAAACTTGGCTGCCTTCTCAGCCGCTTGTTGGGCAGCAACCTGACCGGCAAAAGGAGTGCTTTTGCGACTACCCTTGAAGCCACATGTACCGGCACTCGCCCAGCACAAAGTGTCACCCTTGGTGTCAGTGATCGTCACAGTTGTATTGTTGAACGTCGACTGAATATGGGCGATGCCCATCGTCACGTTCCGGCGTTGCTTGCGTCTCTTGACCTTAGCCACCGATCTACCTCTTTATCTCAGTTACAAAAGTGTGTTTTGTGTCGTGCAAAGGAATCCTTGCCTCGAACCACAGGCCGGCCAGCCTGCAGCTAAGACTAACGCAAATCCTTCACGCCCTTCTTACCCGCGACCGTCTTCCTCGGACCCTTCCGCGTACGAGCGTTCGTTCGGGTTCGCTGACCACGTACCGGCAAACTGGTACGGTGACGGAATCCGCGATAGCATTTAATTTCACGCAGGCGAGTGATGTTTTGTGTCACAGAGCGACGTAGTGGACCTTCGACGTTGTAGTCACGTTCCAGCAAGGTCGACAAACGACTCAACTCGTCCTCATTCAGGTCACGAGCTTGCTTGTATGGATCGATCTTGGTCGTTTCGCAAACTTCCCGAGCAACATGCGGACCAACACCGAAGATGTAAGTCAGCGAAATCACTACTTTTTTGTCGTTGGGAATGTCCACACCGAGTAAACGCGGCACGGAATGCTCCTTAAACTAATTGATTCGGTTCTTAATAAATCGTTGCTATTTCAGCACTTAGGTCGCTCGACGACCGGTCTGTGTTCTTCTCGGTTTTCGTAGAATCGAGCATTGTATCGCAGGCAAAGCCAACCTGACAAGTCGTAACTTCAGGACTAGTGCCTATCCTTTTGCGGCACTCCGTCGCCTTATGATGGACATGATGTCCGCGAAGACTTTATCGGGCTGTTGCGTCCCGTCGACTGACTCCAGTAGTCCTGCCTCGCCATAGTGGTTGATCAGCGGTGCAGTCTGCGCTCGGTACACTTCAAGTCGCGCGCGAATCGTCTTCTGGTTATCATCGGCACGGTTTTCTATTTCGGCTCGTTTCAAAAGGCGAGAAGTCAAAAGACTTGATTCGCCCGTCAATTCCAGCACCAAATCCAGTTTCAGTTTTGTTTTCTCAAAGTGCTCCTCGAGCAGTTGAGCTTGGACCAAAGTCCGCGGAAAGCCATCGAAAAGGCAACCCGCCTGACAATCTTCGTCAGTCAATCGTTGAGCGACGATTCGCATCACCAAGTGGTCGGGCGCAAGCTGACCAGCATCAATGTGCTCAGCAACCCAACGACCTAGAGCCGAGCTTTGGCAGCGCACTCCGCGAAGCATGTCTCCTGTGGAAAGCTGCGGAACCTGCAGCGATTCAACCAATCGCTTGCACTGGGTTCCCTTGCCCGCCCCGGGGGGACCAATGAAGACAATTCGCATTCCTAAGAATCCCGCTCACTTCATGGATCCACAGCGGCCAATAACGGCTACGACTCCAGTAATCCCTTATAGCTTCGCATTAGCAAGTGGTTGTCGATCTTCTGGATAAGATCAAAGGCCACACTCACTGCAATCAAGAGACTGGTGCCACCATAAAAAGAAGCGACCGAGAACGGAATCGCCAGCTGAATGTTCACCAAAATCGGAACAATCGCAACTGCGGCCAAGAAGCCAGCACCAACGTAAGTGATTCGAAGCATTACCTTTTCGAGGTAATCTGCAGTTCGCTTTCCTGGCCGATAGCCAGGAATAAAGGTCCCATGGTCCTTCAGGTTCTCGGACATCTCTTTCGGATTGAAAGTGATCGAAGTCCAGAAGTAGCAAAAGAAGAAGATCATTGCGATGTACATCACGATGTACAATAGCGATTGACCAGAGGTCAGACCGTTTGAAACCATCGACAATAAATTCGCGATCCCGGACCAGATAGACTCTGGATTCTTCGTATCTACAAACCAGCTCGCAATAAAGCCAACCAGCAGACCAGGAATCATCAACAAGCTACTAGCGAAAATGATCGGCATCACGCCAGCTTGATTGATTCGAAGTGGCAAGAACTGCTTGGTCCCTCCATAAACGCGACGACCACGAACGTGCTTAGCACTCTGGGTTTGAATGCGTCTCTGCCCCATCGTGATAAACACCACACCGAAGACGACGGCAACGAACAAGGCGGCTAATACGATCAACTTATCAGGCCCGATTTGCCCAGAGGAGCCGCTCAGCTGCGTGGACATGTTCTGGCGAAGGTCGATCATTGCTTGAGGCATCTGAGCCAAAATACTTGCCATGATCAACAAACTGATACCGTTACCGATCCCGTATTCATCTATCTGTTCACCGAGCCACATCAAAAACACGGTGCCACCAGTCATAATGGCGACAGCGGTCATGAACCAGCCAAAGTGCAACTCGTTGGAGCCTGGATTGCAAAATGCTGGTTGGTAGTTGACGACTGGTGCGTACTTCAGAAACACGATCGACTGGAGAACGCAAAGGATCACTGTCAAATACCGCGTGTATTCGTTGATCTTCTTCATCCCTGTCTGGCCTTCCTTGCGAAGGCGTTCGATCGGTGGCCAGACGCTACCTAACAACTGAAATACGATCGAGGCAGAGATGTAGGGCATGATACCCAGGCCGAAAATGGTCAGCTGACGCAAATCGGTTGCAGCGAAAACAGAGATCCGCTCGAGAAAATTGTCGACCTGATTGCCGCTCCCGCCTGGACTGGAGTCGACCATCGGCAATGGGATCTGGTAGCCGACTCGATAGATCGCAAGCAACCCGAGGGTGAGCAAGATCTTGGAGCGCAGTTCGGGAATCGTGAAGACAACTCTCAGTTTTTGCCACATGACCTAGACTCCTGTCGTCGTTTGCGATTTCGGCCGCGAAGACCGAACTATCCATTCGCTGACTACTTCTTTTCCTTTGCCAAGTCAGCCACGCGCTCTTTTGGAGTGCGTTTCGCCTTCACCTCGGTAACTGTACCACCTGCCGCGGAAATTTTTTCCTTGGCACTAGCCGAATATCGATGTACGGCGACTTTGAGAGCTTTGTCGATTTCACCATCGCCGAGAATCTTAATCTCGTCGTAACGTTTCTTTACTAGGCCCTTCGCCTTCAGTGTAGCAGGTGTGACTTCTGCACCAGCCTCGAAGACGGAGGAAATGTCGCTCACATTTAGAGCGATGACAGTCGTTGCAAAGCGGTTATTAAAACCTCGCTTAGGAACGCGACGCTGCATTGGCAGGTCCTCACCGACCTTCGCAGGGTGTCGAGAGAATCCACGACGTGACTTCTGCCCGTCTTGACCACGACCAGAGGTCTTGCCCTGTCCAGACGCAGGTCCACGACCAAGACGCCGTTTCTTGCGGAACTTCTTAATCCCTTGATTGACTTGGTCTAATCTCATGACAACGTTACCCCACGCAGACGCTCAACCTCATCACGCGTTCGCAGCTTCTTCAGAGCGTCGAACGTTGCCTTGACGAGTACAGAGGGATTATTGGAACTGAAGCTCTTGGTCAGAATGTCCTTGATGCCAGCTGCTTCACACACTGCTCGAACTGCAGGTCCGGCAATAATACCCGTACCAGGGCTGGCTGGGACCAAAATTACTTTGGCCGCACCGAAGTTTCCGATCGCCTGGTGCGGTATCGTGCCGTCTACCAAGGGCACTTCGACCGTGTCGCGATTGGCTTGTTTCTGTGCTTTCTGGACGCTTGGCGGAACTTCGTTGGCCTTGCCATAACCAAAGCCCACTTTGCCCTTGCCATCACCGACAACAACCAAGGCAGCAAAGCTGAAGCGACGACCGCCTTTTACAACGGCTGCACATCGCTTGATCTTAAGGACTCGTTCTATCGAGCCATCACCGGTTTGTTCGTTTACATTGGCCACTTACTTGGCACTCCACCTGATAATCAAGGATATTGATGTTTCGTTTACAGCTCCAAGCCGCCTTCGCGAGCCGCATCGGCAAACGCCGCAACTCGTCCGTGGTACCTGCAGGAGCCACGATCCAGTCGGACCGCTTTTACGCCGGCCGCAAGGGCCTTCTCAGCAATTGCCTTGCCGACCGCAGAAGCCGCATCGCAATTGCTTCCGCTGCCAGCAGTGGTCGACTTGTCTTTGGTGGAAGCCGAAGCAATCGTCAGCCCCTTCTCGTCGTCAATCAGCTGACAAGAAAAGTGCTTCAGGGTTCGGTTTACACACAGCCTCGGACGTTGTCCGTCGCCACGAACCTTGTTTCGAACTCGAAAGGTTCGGCGCTTTCGCTGGTTATTGATGATCTTTTTAAGCTTCACGATTGGCTCGCTTGTACTTCAATCTGCTTGCGCCAAATCTTGGCGGATATACTGCTATTTCAGTGAGGATTAAGTCGCGGACTTGCCAGCCTTGAGCTTGACTTGCTCGTCTTGGTAACGAATTCCTTTACCCTTGTAAGGCTCTGGCTTTCTCAGAGATCGAACTTCCGCCGCAAACTGCCCAACCATCTGCTTGTCGCAGCCCTGAACGACGATGTGGGTTTGATCCGGGCAGGTGACGCTCAAGCCATCGGGAATAATCTTCTTAAGTTCGTTGGCGTAACCGACACGTAACTGAAGCTCCTTCCCCTGGATCGCAGCGATATAGCCAACACCAACAACTTCCAACTTCTTCTCATAACCTTCTTTGACACCGAAGATCATGTTGTTGATGACAGCGCGAGTCAGGCCATGCAGTTCCCGAGAAGTACGCTCGTTAGTCTGACGCGATACTTTTACAGTATTGTCTTCGCCATCTACTGCAACGGCGACCTCGGGGCGATGAGCAAACTCAAGCTCACCCTTGGGGCCTTTTACTTTGACCACACGATCAGCGACACTGACTTCCACTCCGTCGATGATGGGAACTGGCTTATTTCCGATTCGTGACATGGTTCTTCAAATTTTGGTTTTAGGCTGAACTACCACCGAAGGCGAACGAACAGGCGGCCTAGCAAACTTCACAGAGGATTTCGCCGCCAATGTTCTGCTGTCGGGCTTCACGATCGCTTACCACACCCTGACTGGTGCTGATGATCGAAATCCCAAGACCGTTTAGGACAGGTCGCAAATCGCGGCTCTTGCTGAACACGCGATGTCCAGGCTTACTGACACGTTGAATCGACTGAATCACGCGCTCACCATTGGGCCCGTACTTCAGCTCGATTCTCAGCTGGCCAACCGGCTCTGCTTCCAGTTCTTTGTAGTCCCAAATGTATCCTTCACGCTTCAGAACCTCGGCTAAACCACGCTTTACCCTCGAAGTCGGGATATCCACATGCTGCCGCTCAATGCGGACGGCGTTCCGGATTCGAGTAAGCATGTCAGCGATAGGGTCGGTCATCATCGTGGTTTGTGTCCCTTATCTGAATCAACGGCTCAGTTAGTTTTCACCAACTGAAATTGTATCTTTCTTGGTGCCGAACAAATATCGCTTCGACCGCCGCGGGAGGCCGCCGAAGCAGCGTGTCTACCAGCTAGCCTTGCGCATACCAGGAATCAAACCCTGATCTGCCAATTCCCGAAAACAAATTCTGCAGATGCCAAACTTGCGATACACTGATCGTGGACGTCCGCAGAGCTTACAACGATTCTCACGACGAGTAGAAAATTTAGGCGTGCGATTCGCTTTTGCTATTTTGCTTTTGCTTGCCACTGGATACCCATCCGGTCCTAAAAATGTTCTATCTGACTTCTAACGATTCTATGCAACAGGTTGCTTCGCTGCACGGAATGGCATGCCGAACATCTCAAGCAACAATCGCCCGGCGTCATTCGTTTCGGCAGTTGTACAAATGGTAATGTTCATCCCCTGAGGCTTGGTGTATTTGTCCGGGTTCAACTCCGGAAATACCAACTGCTCAGTCAAACTCAGGCTGTAGTTTCCGTTGCCATCGAAAGCCTTGCGACTTACACCGCGAAAGTCACGCACTCGAGGCAAAACGATCGCTACCAAGCGATCGAGGAACTCATACATTCGCTGGCGTCGGAGAGTGACCTTGCAGCCAATCGCCATGCCTTCACGCAATTTAAAGCCTGCGATCGACTTGCGAGCCAATGTTTGAACAGGCTTTTGGCCCGCCAGCTCCGTCAAAGCGTTGTACGCCAACTCCAAGTTTTTCTTGTCTGCAATAGCTGAGCCTACACCCATGTTGATGACGATTTTCGTCAGCTTGGGAATCGCCATGGGATTCTTGATTTCTAGCTGTTTAGCCAGCTCTTCACGAATCTTCGACTGGTAGGCTTCTTGTAATCTGGGAACCATGTCTGTGGCACCTAAGTGTTCTGGTTTCAGGCTGGGCTGAAAAACGTATTCTTAATTACTGATTTGCGTATTTGGCATTTGGTGGTGCGATAACACCCAGTGATGCTCCGCTGCCCTTCGCAAATCTTTCCTTTCTGCCGTCGGGGAGGTAACGAACGCCAACGCGGGTTCGTTTGCCCGTCTGTGGGTCAAGCAGCATGACGTTGCTGGCGTCGATCGGCATCTCCTTGCTTAATCGACCACCTTGTGGGTTTTTCTGACTTCGACGAACATGTTTATGAACCTTGTTCACACCTTCAATAATGACGCGTCTTTTTTCGCGGTCGACACGCAATACCTTGCCTCGTGAGCCTTTGTCGACCCCGGCGATTATAAGGACTTCGTCGTTTTCTCGAATCAGCATCGGACTGTTCCTAAATCTTCTAACTTTGCTCGCTGCCTGCGACTTAAACTACTTCGCTAGCCAAGCTAACGATCTTCATGAACTTCTTCTCGCGAAGTTCGCGTCCTACCGCACCAAAGATACGTGTTCCACGCGGGTTCGCATCTTTGTCGACCAAAACAACTGCATTGCTGTCAAAGCGGATGTAGCTTCCGTCGGGACGACGAGTCGGTTGCTTGCAACGCACGACAACCGCACGAACGATCGACTTCTTCTTAACTTCACTGCCAGGCTGTACAGCCTTGACGGAGCAGACGATGATGTCACCCACACCAGCGTAACGGCGGCGGCTGCCACCGAGCACCTTAATGCACATGACTTCTTTGGCACCACTGTTGTCGGCAACGGCTAGTCGTGTTTCTTGTTGAATCATGGTCTAAACAATCGTTGATTTCATTTGTCTCAGGCGAAAATCTCAGCTCAATTTGCTGTGATTAACTGTCGGACTCAGCTTCGCCACCTTGGCCCGAAACAGCTGCCGGAGCCTCGCCTTCTTCCTTACCAGACAAGTCGTCGATGACCGCAGTCTGCTCGTTGCCTGTGGCTCGTTTCGCAGCACGCAATTGTGCAAGGTCTACCTCACGGCTTTTCTCGACGACACGAAGCAAGGTCCAACGTTTCAGGCGACTCAGTGGACGACTCTCTTGGATCTCGACGGTATCACCTACTGACGAGTCATTGTTCTCGTCATGGACATGGCACACCGTTCTGCGCTTAACGTACTTACCATACTTGGGGTGCTTGACCGTGCGATTGATCTCAACGCGTCTTGTCTTGGACGCCTTGTCGCTCGTCACGACTCCGATAGCAACTCTGGCTGGCATACAACTAAACTCTCAAATACTGTTTTGCAAAACTCACGCAACGCTCGAGCTTACGACTGCGCCTCTTTGGACTTGGCTCGTTCGGTTTGCAATGTCCGCACCCGCGCGATCAATCGACGATTCCGACGCTTCTCAGTAGGCGACTCTAACTTCTCAGTCTGCGCCTTCACTCGCAAGCGAAACAGCTGGTTGGCCGCATCTTTAGCGGTGAGCTCCAACTGCTCGTCACTCATCTCTCGAAGTTCGTTAATGTCCATGGCTGATACTTCTTTGCTTATTGCTTTTCTGGATCTCGAAAGGTCTAGGCCAAGCGGCGCTTCACCATTCGAACTTTTACAGGCATCTTCGCCGCGAGACGTGCAAAGCACACCTTGGCTTGTTGCTCCGTTACACCGGCCAATTCATATAAAACTGTACCAGGCTTAACCACCGCGACCCAGGCTTCTGGCTCACCCTTACCTTTACCCATCCGAGTCTCCAAAGGCTTGGAAGAAATCGGCTTGTCAGGGAAGATCCGGATGTAAAGCTTACCTTCGCCACGCACGTACTGTTGCGCCGCGATACGTCCAGCCTCAATCGTCTTCGCACGGATCCAACCAGCGTCCAAGGACTGCAGTCCAAAGTCGCCGTAGACGACTTTGTTACCGCGAGTTGCATTACCTTTTATGCGTCCTCTTTGGCTTTTTCGATGCTTGACCCGTTTGGGCATCAGCGCCATCGTTCGCGTCTCCCGCGTAAGAACCTTGATTTACCCATACTTGAATACCAAGATTTCCCTGAGGCGTGGTCGCTTCGGAGAAACCGTAGTCGATTTTGGCTTGCAGAGTGCTTAGTGGCAACGAGCCAGCACTCGCCTTTTCGCGACGTGCCATCTCAGCCCCACCCAGTCGGCCAGCCAATTGGACTTTGATGCCCTTGGCACCGGCATCCATCGTTGTTTCTAAAGCCCGTTTCATCGTGCGTCTGAAGTTAGCCCGTTTCATCAACTGCTGAGCGATGTCGTCCGCTACCAGCTGAGCTTGCAGCTCAGGTCGCGATACTTCTTCGATCTTCAAGTTGACGCGACGTCCGATCAGAGACTGCAACTCTTCCTGCAGCTTCTCGACGTCTTGACCTTTCTTGCCGATAATCAAGCCAGGTCGAGCCACAAACAACATGACTCGAACTTCGTCTCGTGTCCGCTCAATCTCAATCCGGTCGATTCCCGCGTTGCGATACTGCTGGCGGAAGCGTGAATCCGGGTGGTTGCGGATGAACTTGCGAATTTTTTGGTCTTCAACCAATAACTCCGCAAATTCCTTCTTTGAGGCATACCAGCGGCTCTTCCATCCGACGACAACGCCGGTGCGAAATCCTACTGGGTTTACCTTTTGTCCCATAACTCAACTCGCTAAACGATTGAACGGTTTTTGTTAAACGATTGAACGTGTCTTCGATTACTGCTCAGCTGGAGCGAACTCCTCCATCAAGCTCAGCTCCACAGTGATGTGGGCTGTCCGCTTGAGGATGCCATAAGCCATACCCCGTGCACGTGGCCGAATTCGCTTGAACGTCGGGCCACCGTCAATCTTCGCGACTGATACGATCAGTCGTTCTGGATTGTAAGTCTGACCTTTGTTCTGGTCAGGATCCTGAGCATTTCCGATCGCGCTTCGCAACACTTTTTCAAGCATGCGAGCACCGCGATGCGGCTGATACTTTAGCAAATCCAAGGCTTCGTCTGCAAACTTCCCACGGACCAAATCTGCCAGAGGACGAACCTTTCGGGCACTGATTCGAGCGTATTTGTGCGTGGCTTTGAATGCCATGTGTCCAACCTTAACTCAAATGTCTCACAGCCATCCGGCCGCGAAGGATTACTACTTCTTGCCCTTGCCAGTATGGCCGCGGAAGGTCCGGGTCGGCGCAAACTCACCGAGCTTATGCCCTACCATGTCTTCCGTTACCAAGACTTTCACGTGAGCCCGGCCGTTGTGAACCATGAAGGTCACGCCGACGAATTCAGGCACGATCGTGCAACGTCGAGCCCAAGTTGTGATTGGCTGGTGCGAACCTGCTTCCTGAGCCTTCACTACCTTGCCGTAGAGTCTTGGATCTACGAAGGGCCCTTTTTTGGTCGAACGTCCCATATCTAATTCTTCTCACCCAAACTTGGATACAGAGCCTGTGTTTTCTTACTTCAGCTTCAATTGGCCGTAACGTTTCGAACGACGACGACGAACGATCGAGCTGTTCGACGGCTTGCGACGAGCACGTGTCGAACCACCTTTCGTTGGTCGCCCCTGAGGCGTAACCGGGTGACGACCGCCCTTGGTTCGACCTTCTCCACCACCGTGTGGGTGATCGATCGGGTTCATCGCGGTACCCCGAACATGAGGACGCCGTCCGAGCCAGCGAGCACGACCGGCTTTGCCTAGCACAACCGAACTGTGATCAGGGTTGCTGGCCTTGCCAATGGTCGCTCGGCAATTGCCTGGCACACGGCGAATCTCACCGCTTGGAAGGCTCAGTTGGGCCCAATCTGCTTCCCGAGCCATCAAAGTTGCAAGCGTTCCAGCACTGCGGCACAAAACACCACCGCGACCTGGTTGCAACTCGATGCAAAATACTTCTGTGCCAGCGGGCATTGCCTTGAGCGGCAAGCAGTTACCAACCTTTGGGGCGACTTCATTGCCGGACTCGACACTGTCGCCAGCCTTCAATCCGTCAGGAGCGATAATGTAACGCTTCTCACCATCCGCGTAATGCAATAATGCGATGCGACTAGACCGATTTGGATCGTATTGAATGGAGTCTACCTTGGCAGGGATACCATCCTTGTTCCGCTTGAAGTCGATCACACGGTATTGCTGCTTGTGACCGCCGCCGCGATGCCGTGCCGTGATTTTGCCTTGATTATTGCGGCCACCCTTCTTCTTCTTCGGGCGGAGCAAGGACTTCTCAGGCTTCGCACCTGGGGTCAGCTCAGCGAAGTCACTGACCGACGCGTTGCGTCGACCAGCTGAAGTCGGCTTGTACTTGCGAATTCCCATAACGCTCTTTACCTACGCTAACGACTAGCGAATAAATTTATTCCGTTCGGCTTAGAAGAAATCAATGCGATGCTCTGAGGTGAGCTTCACAACTGCCTTCTTCCAATTGCTCGTTACACCGTGACGATGTCGATAACGACGCGTCTTTCCACGGCGGTTTTGAGTCATCACCTTGTCAACTTCGACTTCGAACAACTCTTCGATCGCCCGGCGAACGTCAGTCTTTGTCGCCTGAGGATGCACCTCGAAGGCGTAATGGTTGTTCCGTACCGAGCGGTGAACACCCTTCTCAGTAACCAAAGGACGGATGATGACCTGGTGAGACTCCAGCTCGAAGCCCTTCTTGTTGCCATCAACGGCTTTTACACTCGAATTGGATTTCTTGCTCATAACTTAACCTCGCAATCCGCAGCCGTTTACTAAGCTGCAGCCCCATTGGCTTGAGACTGAATCCACTCAACAGCATCCTTCGTCAAAACCAACTTCTTGGGACGCAGGATATCCAGTGCATTCAAATCCGCAACTCGCGTTACCTGAATGCCCTGAATGTTGCGAGCACTCAAGTGAACCTCTTTCGAGTAATCACCCAGGGCAACTGTTGCAGTCGAGCCAGTCAGACCAAGTGCCTGGAGGGCACCAGCAAAGTCACGGGTACTGGGCGACTCCATCTCTATCTTGTCAACCACGACGACTTCACTATCCGCAATCTTGGATGCGATCGCCATCTTCGTTGCCGTCTTGATCGCCTTCTTGGGCAAGCGATAGTAGAACGAGCGTGGCCGCAGCTGCATCGCATGACCACCGCCACGACGATGAGGAGCTCGCTTAGAACCCGCACGTGCGTTACCCGTTCCCTTCTGGCGGAACAGCTTCTTGGTCGTACCCGAAACCTCGCCTCGAGGCTTCGTTCGCTTGGTGCCTTGACGCTTGTTGGCCAAGTACATGACCACGACGTCGTGCAACAACTGCTTGTTGATCTTTGGCGCGATGGCATCAGGATCGACGTCGATCTTACCGACTTCCGAACCCTTCAAATCATAAACTGGCAAAGTAACCATCTCTGAACCCAAATGCTCCTAAAACCGTCTTAGTTAGGACCAACCTTGTTGGTTTCGCGAACAACCACGTAACCGCCTTGAGGCCCTGGGACGGCGCCCTGGACTAGCAACAAATTGTTTTCTGTATCAATCTTCGCAATCTTCAAGTTGCGAACCGTTTTCTTCTTTGCGCCATACTGGCCGGCCATCTTTTGACCCTTGAAGACGCGACCTGGATAAGTCGCCATACCGGTACCACCAGCGTGACGGTGACACTTCTTGACACCGTGCGAAGCTCGCTGGCCGCTGAAGTTGTGCCGTTTCATGACACCAGCGAAACCACGCCCCTTGCTCGTACCAGTGACATCAACAGCTTTCACGCCATCAAAGACTGCAGCAGTGACTTCAGCACCAACTTCCAGCCCAGAGGAGCCGCGAAGCTCGCGAACAAATCGCTTGGGCTCGCAACCTGGCTTGGCAACTGCTTCAACCCCCTCGGCAGCTAGCTTCTTCGATCGCTTGCTACTGATCGCGGCAGCTTGGCCACGCTGAGACTTAGAAGCAAGGCGACGAGGCTTATCGAGATAGCCCAGCTGAACGGCTTCATAGCCGTCACGCTCAACGGTCTTCACTTGCAAGACGTGACAAGGACCGACTTCTACTACAGTCACAGGAACAACAGTGCCGTCTTCCTGGAAAATCTGCGTTAATCCGACCTTGCGGCCGAGGATTCCCTTAGTCATCTCACTTTCCCGTTGAACGATTTGCCGCCTAGGACCAGACCGCAGCCTGCGTTACCTAGCCAGCCTCCGTACATAGCTGGACTCAGTTGATTAAATTTCAGAACATGCAGAACTGCCCCGCGGCGGGACCCTGCAGAAGTCTTTAACTTAAAGCTTGATCTTGATATCAACACCGGCAGGAAGACTCAGCTTATTCAAAGCTTCGATCGTCTTCGCGGTGGCTTGTTGGATATCGATCAGTCGTTTGTGCGTGCGAATCTCGAACTGCTGACGAGCCTTTTTATCGACGTGCGGACCGGATAGAACCGTGTACCGCTCGATTCGAGTAGGTAAAGGAATGGGGCCGTGGACCTCATAATGAGTCCGCTTGGCGGTATCTACAATCTCTTGTGCACTTTGATCGAGCACAGCATGATCGTAGGCTTCCATTCGGATTCGAATGACTTCGTTACCTGCCGCCACAGCTTTTCCTCTTCAGCAACTCAAAAACTGGAACCAAAAACTCACACTATCCACGTTTTGAAATCTACGTCTCAGGTGGAAGGCTACAAAGTCTAAGGGTGCCCCCAAAGATCGTCAACGGCAAATGGGCACCAAATAAGCAATGAATTCGCTGCTCCCATCCCTGGTTACCGCTGCAATTCGCAGGGTCGCATAGCCAAGTTGGA
>PKCQ01000400.1 GCA_002862265.1 Planctomycetaceae bacterium
GTTTGCGTCAGAGGCCGTGTGAACATAAGACTGTTTCTCCCTTATTGAGAAGGAGAAGCTATCAATTTGAATTTCACCGTTTTGATGCGACTTAGAACTGTTGGTCGAGCTTGAGATTGTCCAGCGACGCCGCCTCTGAGTCTTCACCGGTAGCAGGAGTCTCTACTCTAGAGCTATCAGTGATCCATGGCTATTGATGGACCTCCACAAACTTGACGATCGAAGCTGGCAATTCCTGCGGAGTCTCTATCAGAGGTTGCTCAACAGTAGGCGGATTCATAGCGCGTTCAGACTTCAATAACTCGAGTAACTCAAGATCCACAGTCAAGCCTCGCTTGGAGCGTGCGGCTGGAGCGTTAGCAATGCCTCGTGGGTAATGGTTGTCATCCGGTGGATCCAAGACCTTGCTCGCGTGCAGTTCACCGGAACGAGCATCTCGTCCTGTGCTGTAGTCATCGACTTGCTTAGTGCCGTTGTTGACAATCCAGATTTCACTACCGCCAGTTGGATCCATGGTGATGCAAGTCGATCGGTGGTTTGCGTTGTCCAGCAGCATCTGAGGTTGTCACCGGAGACATCGTATACATAGACTTTCTCACCAACGCCGGCAGACTTATTGCCTTCGTTGGTAACCCAATCAACTCACGATTGGTTGTGATACCGTTGAGGCTCATGTTGTATGGGTGCAAGTTGAACTATGCAGTCCGCCATTAAGCCAGCACATAGTACAGTGCTAGCTTCAGATACTCGAGCCAAATCGCTGACTCTATCTCAGCGCTATCGACTGGCTGAGATGCTGAGTAGATAGCGACCTGATCCACCGGAAATATTCGTTGGAAACACAGTAGGCTGCGACGAGTGTGCGGCGCCGATGTGACGACCACTACGCTCTTTTCCTCGCTCGTATTCTCGGCGAAGGAATGAGCTTCGCTGGATGACCCGAGCAGAGCCGATTCCTGCATGGGGATTGTCGAAACAGCGGACTTCGGTACTCCCCACATGGCCAGGATCATGCGTGCCTTCTCCGCCCTTGAGATCGAACGTTTCAGTGCGAAGTGATAGCCCGAAGAGGCTTTCTCGTCGGATATGTAGATCTGTTGAACGCGATCCCAATGATATAGATCGCTGGCCGCGCGTAAGCGTTCGTAGTAGGCATATCCATCCGCCATCACATAAGCGTAGTCGCCTTTGGCGTCCTCGTGGTGGACATACAACGGAGCAATCAGAACCGCGCGAAAGGGCTTGAAGGACGGAAGAGCAATAAAAACTACCCAAACAAAGAGTAGTAACGTGAATCGACGTCCCCAAAGTGAACGCTTGCTTTGCTCAGAGGCCGACAACTCCTGATGGTCTTCATTCGCTCCGCCGAAAGCGCCGCTTTTAAAAAATCGCTCGAACAGTGTCCTGGAGCATTGCTGTATCCTCTTCTTAAGAACTATTAGCCTCTCACTGAGAGAAGAGGTGTCGTTCGCATTTAGACTTGTTAAGTCCTCTGAGGCGTTGCTTGGCATGGGTCGACAGATTCCAGGTTGGCAGCGTCGTGGGCTTCGCTACTCAGTTCCGATACTACGTGAAGCAATTCTGTTTCAGCTTGAATATCGCCCGCGGAACTGAAGCTCTCCGCCCAGTTGTGTTCTCCCCCAGCGTGAAGCGCTGCGCTTGGAGGCTGGCTCTTTGTCCAGGCTGCAAAAGCCGCTGGAACAAAAGTCACGGCCATTAGTGTTGCGCCCAAGATACCACCACCAATCACAATTGCCAAAGGTGGCCAGAATCCACCCCCGCCGATCACAAGAGGCAGGAAGCCAAACATGGTCGTGAAAGTCGTGCACAAAACGTGGCGAGTTGCTTCCATGATAATCTGGACAATCCGTTCCTGGTCCCCACGCTGTGCCGCTTGATCCGCTCGCAATGCACTCAACACCACGATCGCATCGTTAATGGCGACACCTACTAAGCCGACCATTCCGATAATAGCTGTAAACCCGAATGGGAATCCGAATAGATAAAGTGATCCACAGCCTAAGCCAGTCGAACACAAGCCAACTCCGGCAATAACCGCAGCAAGTCGATATGAGCCGAGCGTGATGACCAATACAGCGGCGATTGCGAGCGTCAGAAATGGGACGTACTGCAACAACTTGCCTATGGCGTCGTTCCGTTCTGCCGCTTCGCCTCCAAATTCGAAGTGATAGCCATCTGGTAGCATCAAGGGATCTGAAGCAACTTGATCCTCAAAAGCAGCGACGACGTCTGCAGGGAGTACGCCCAAGTGAAGAAAAACCTGAATCTCGTTTATCCGCAGTGCGTTGCGGTGCGTGATCGAAGCGATCTGAGGCTTGATTTGTACATCTGCAAGCGAGATCAGAGGAGTTGTCTTGAAGCATGAGTGCTGTTCGGCTTCACGAGTATATGCAGCACTTGGCAAGAGCGATGCGGTCTCAATACTGGGAAGAGAAGATTTGAATTCGCTGGATACGGTGACACGCACCGGAATTTCTTCCTTTCCTTCGAGCAGCGAGCCTGCGGGCAGACCTTCCATTTGTGAGTAAAGCTGTGTACCAATCGCATCCTCAGTCAGCCCTGCAGCTCGGGCTCGTAATGGATCAATGGAAATCTCTACTTGGGGACGCGTTTCGTTTGCGTCTGAGCGCACTGCTAGAACACCAGGAAGGCTCATTAGTCGGTGATGTATGTCCTGACCAATTTGAGTCAGCATTTCTAGATCTGGACCGTAGAGCAATACTTCGACCGGCGCATTTAGTGGGGGACCTTGTTCGAAGCGTCTGATGGTGACGCGTGCACCAAGAAATTCTTGGTCAAACTGCTTCTGGATCTGGGCCAGTTTTTCGTCGCTGATAGCGAGCTCTGCTAATTGCACGATGCCCTGAGCATAGCTGGGGGTATTATCTCGCAGCGGAATCAAGTTGTAATAGAACGTGGGCGCACTCGCGCCCAAGAACCAAGAGATTCGCTCCGTATCCAGCTCCTCTCGAAGTCGCTTTTCAATTCCAGCCGCTATGCGACGTGTCTCTTCAATCGAAGAATGAGCATTCAGCTCGACTTCAATCTGAAATTGGTCGCGATCAGAAGGCGGGAAGAATTGTTCGGTCAAAAGCGTTGCGCAGCAGAAGCCAGCGATGGGTAAGACAAGCCCAGTAGCCATTCCGACTCGCGGGTGGCGGACAAGGTATCCAACAACGCCACGATACCGTTTGGCGATAGCTGGTATCTGGAGGCCATGCGTCCAAGAACTTGGTGCCCCTGCGTCAGTGGATTTTCTCACATGCAACAGGCGGGTTGCAATCGCTGGCAGCAATGTAAGCGAGACAATGAGTGAGCTGGATATTGCCAGTATTACAATGGAACCGATGGTGCCGACAAACTCGCCGGTTGGACCTGGCATTGTCGCCAACGGTAGAAAGGCTAGGGCTGTGGTCAGCGTCGAGCCACTCAAGGGAATAGCCAGTCGACGTATCGTGTATCCGAGGGCTCGAACGCGACTTCGATTGCCGCAGAGTTCTTGACCCACTTCATCGACTGCAATGATGGCGTTGTCGATAAGCATTCCCAAGGCAAGCACCAAGCCGGTAACTGACATTTGATGCAGAGGTAAGTCAAGGGCTCGCATTCCGCATAGAACCATCAGCGCGACGAGTGGAATCGCCAGCGTCACAACCATCGCAGAACGCCACCCCATCAGCACGAGTGTTACGAAGCAGACGGCCGCCGTTCCCAAAGCCAGGTTCCCGAGCAGCGTCGACATGCGCGTCGAGACATACTGGTTTTGAATCAGTAGACGTTGCAGTGAGTAATCGACTGCTAGTCCGGCTTCAAACTCGCTGCTAACTTGCTCGACGGCTTCGGTCCAAGGTGCAATTTGTTGACTCACGTCCAGCCTGGCCGCGATTATGATTGCGGACGAGCCATCTACAATTGCCAGAGTATCTGCGGGGTCTTTGGCTTTTCGCTCGATGGTCGCAATATCTCGCAGCCGGAGTGTCCCGAATTCGTCGCTACGAATGGGGCTCTCAGCGACGCCTTCGACCGATCGAAATTGGCTTCCGATTTGCATGACAAACTCACTGTTTTCACCGCGAATCTGGCCCACTGATTCCTTTGCATCGGCAGCAGAGAGACTAGCTGCGACTTCGGCTACACTGATTCCCAGCGCAGCAGTTTTAGCAGTATCGATGTGAATGACGACTTCATCTTCGGGTTCGCAGAATAGGTCGACGCTCTTCGTACCAGAAATGGCTCGAATTCGGTCCCGCAGCTGGCGAGCCAGATCGCGCATTTCAGCCGCGTCACGCGACGCGTCTTGCGAGCATGCAATTGCACCGATCCATGCGTAGGCTGAAACCTCTATGTCATCAATCTGCGGCTTGGTTGCTTCTGCAGGTAGCTCTGCCTCACATTCTTGCAGTTTATTCGTGATATCGGACCAGACGGGTGTCGGATCTGCAATCCGATCGTCGACTTCGAAGATGACTCGGGAAACGCTTGGAAGGCTTTGCGACCGAAGTCGTTTTATTTCTGGGATCTGAATCAGCCTCGCCTCAATCTTTTCAGTGATTGTGGCTTCGACAAGTTTCGCGCTGGCACCCGGTAGGAGAGTTGTGATTGCTACCGCCCGCTGTGTTAGTGGCGGATCTTCAGTCTGAGGAAGTTGCCAAAACGCGACAAGCCCTGCAAATAGTGTTAGCGACAATGCTAACACAGCTGCTCGCGAGTTTTGGAAGAACCAGATGGCCGGTGCGGCTGTCCAAGAGTTTTGTTTATCGGAGTTTGCATGCTTCATCGATGGGGCATTCATTGCTAGTGGTCCGATGACTTTTGAAGGACACGTACAAGCTGGTTGGGGGCAATGCGATGCAAGCCTTTGGAGATGACCAGACGCTCTGGCTCCAGCTCTACATCAATTTCCGAAAAGTTGTCTTCGGTCTTCAAGACGCTGACTGGCATTGTCTCGGCCTGAAAAACATCCTTGCTTCGTGTGGGATGAGCAACGAAAATCGTCCATTCACCTCGTTGAGATGACAAAGCTTCACTTGGTATCCATATGCTGGTCCCATTACTGGCCTCATGGATACTAACCTCAACGGACTCACCCGAAGCGATGTTGAGCTCTACTCGGTCAAAGCTAAGCTTGGCCAAGCGCGTGCCAGTCGTCGGGTTCAGTGCTGGCGCGAGTGCTAAAAGTTGAGATGGGATTTCTCGATCATCGATTCTGACGTTTGCAGCCACAGAACCAGCCGCGAGTTTGTTGGCGACTTCGGGCGGCAAAGCGATGTGAACTTGCAGTTGATTTTCTACGAGTTCGACAACAGGTTGCCCTGGTTGAACGACTTCCCCTTTTTCGACCAAACGAGACTGAACGTATCCGTCAAACGGAGTTTTGATCGTCGCATTGTTCAGGTCATCCCGGCAGCGTTGCAGAACTGCTTCTGCAGCCAAAACGGCTGATTGCTGTGCAAGTATGTCTTCGTCACGCGTTCCTTCGATTAGCAGCTGATGGGAGAATGCTGCCGCCTTCAGCGTAGCCTCAGCGGCAGAGAGTGCGAATCGAGCGTTGTCGAGATCGCGAGGCGAGACAACTCCGGAGCGCTCAACTGACGTAACACGATCATGTTCCGCTCGGCACATGCCGACATTTGCCTCAGCTTCTTGAACAAGGGCTAAGGCTCGGGCGATCTCGCTCTCACGCGGACCCGCCTGCAATTTTTTGAGTTGTGCTTTCGCGGAAGACAGTTCAGCTTGGGCTCGAGCAACGCTAGCGCGGAGGCTGGTTCGATTTAGCTCAACCAGGTTTTGCCCAGTAGTGACAAACTGGCCAATCTCGACATTGACCTTCTCGGCGCGCCCGAATGTTTGAGCAGCAACCGTGGAAATGCGAGTCGCCTGCACAATTCCCTGAAACCTTCGTTCCGATTCTGGCTTGCTGAAAAACTTATGCGCCGGCTTTGCCGCAACAAACACAAGTTGCGTCTCGGCGGCTGCTGGCTGCGTTGCATGAAGAAAGTTCATCGCATCGCGAGGCAAATTGCTGCCGAGCGCAAAGGTGCCAACGATGCCTAGAACTAGCGCAAGCGTGACTTTGGTCATCGAGAAGAGTTCGGCCATGCTGGCCCTCGCTAGAAATGTTACGCGGTCGACCCTAGCCTCGATGTGCTGATGGATTTTCAGCAAGGCAATCCGGCTAAATGGAACAGCAAAGCTTTGGTCGCCCAACAGGCTTGTCAATCAACGGGCAGCAAGCTTGACTTCATTGCAGGTCGTACTGGCGCGAATGTAAGGGTTGCGCGCAAGGCAATCAGAAGGTTGTCAGCAGCCGATGGCTGATCTACGACAGACCGCTCGCAATTCTAGTGCATGCTTAGTTCAATAGAAGTGAACCGGTTTGCCACTAAAAGCTGAAGGTCCCTCTCATTCCACTTAATGTTTCAGATCGCCTCGAGCCGATAGAGGGGTGCAAATTACTGCCGCGACTAAACGCGCATCGGCAAGCCTGGGTTGAGGCCCTTGGTCGCGGCTTGCTGCACAGGACTTTTGTACTGGAGCACCGAAATGCTTCAGGTGAAGTCGACGGACTGTTGCCACTGGCTCTTGTCCAAAGTCTGCTATTCGGCAGGTTCCTCGTCAGCTTGCCCTACGTGAACACCGGTGGGGTCTGGGCAGATAACGACGATGCGGCTCGAGCGTTGATTGATGAGGCATGTGACTTGGCCGATCAGCACAACGTGAAGTACCTGGAGCTACGTCATGAACGTCCAGTCGATCACGCAAAGCTCAACTTTAGCCGTACCGATAAGAAACACATGCGCTTAGTGCTCCCAGAGAGTGCAGAAGAATTGGATCGCAGTTTTAAATCGAAACTACGCAGCCAAATAAAGAAGAGCAACGAGTATGGTTCGTCGCTGCAAGTGGGAGGGGCAGAGTTACTTCCCGAGTTCTATGAGATCTTCTCAATCAATATGCGAGACCTAGGCACTCCAGTGTTTTCGCAGAACCTATTTCTCAACATCTTGAACAGCTTTGCGGGCGACGCAGAGATCTGCCTGGTGCGTCAGAAGGGCAGGGCAGTTGCAGCTGGACTGCTAGTGCACACTGGTGGAGTGACTGAAGTCCCCAGCGCGAGTAGCCTGCGAGAATACAATCGCACGAATGCGAACATGTGGATGTATCGTAACATGTTGGCTCGAGCCATTGAACGTGGAAGCCATACTTTCGATTTCGGGCGGAGCAGCGAAGGTGCTGGGACCTACAAATTCAAAGCTCAGTGGGGCGCTAAACCAGAGACCGCGCACTGGCAGTACTACGTGCGAAAAGGCTCGCCAGAAGCCATGCGCCCCGACTCGGACGGGAAACAGCGTCTTGTTCAGATCTGGCAGAAACTACCTGTTTGGCTCACACGTATCATCGGCCCCAGCATCGTCCGTGGCATTCCGTAATTTTTGACGAGTTCTAGCTTTCAGTTAGAAGACGACAACGACTTACTCATTCTCTCTAGCGCTTAGCGGTTCTCGAGGGGATAGTCGGGCACTTCCCTCTACTTGTGGGCCTGTGCCCGGAGCGGGACTGTCATCTGGAGTCACCTCTGCCTGTCCCTTGGGAATGAGTCAGTCCCTCTCCCACCGCAACAAGCAAACAGAAAAGTTCAATCGTCCAGCTCGTGTTCAATATGGTGCCAGAACGGCCGATTGCCAAAAAACCAATTATGCTTGCTATGATGGTCAACGAAAAACTACTTCGTTCCCTAGCTGCCAATCGCCGTAACCGTTCGCTCAGCAATATGATTGGAATCGCCAAAGCACTCCAAGCATACCCATTTCGATGGCGATGTGGGACCACAGGTTCTTTGCATAGTAAAACATGTGGTCGTCGCTGGAGAAGAACCAGTGCTTGCTCCCTTGCGAGAAATCTCCGTTCTTCAGAACCGGCTTGCCACTCGCATCCCGAATTGAGATTTCCTCGATATCCAAGTATCTTCGTTCTCATGATGAGGTACTGATACCGATTGTGATACGGCAATACTTGCGCCACTCAGGACTGGTTTCTGAATTGATCACATCGTTTGGCAGCTGCTGAAGCACATACTTGCGGCTTGACTTAAGGCCAACCTTTTCAGGGCTAACACAGTCATAGGACTGCAGTAGGCTCTTATGGCAAATCGATATGCTAGGTTCAATATCGCCTAAGTACTTAACCTCAATAGTCCAGGGAAGAGGCCTGCTAGCATCCAGCCGTTGCTCTAAGAAAGTCTTCTCTTGGGTGTGCAGGCGAACCGCAATACCTTGATCTGATTCCACCAAACCTATCGGAGTCTGAGGTCGATCGATGCTTGCTCGAAAAACACTCGGGTACGTCCCAATGCCATAGCCCATGAGCAAGCGGTCATAAGCTAACCCCAAAATGGCGTTCAAATGTTGTTTTCGTTTTTCACAAGATGGATTGACACCCTAGAATCGCCCCGGGAATGCGGTTCCTCCAAACCACAATAGAAAACCAAAAGCTAGTAACAGAGCTGCCATACCAACTTTTGGATTAGGAGAAAGTGTACGCTCTTCGGGCACACGGTCAAAGATTCTGAATAACGAAAGCACCACAATGCTCGCCGCCCCAAAGCTGATAAGGGCTCGCGACATCGTTACGAAGATCGTGTCGACAAAGAAGATTTGAAGGGCCCAAGCAAGGAGGGTACGAAAAGAGTGTTCGGTTTGAAACTGGAATACAAATGGTATAGCTACCGCTCAATAAGCATCGATGTGCTGACCGCCGATATGCATACTGTGAAATGGCCCGGAGACACGTAGCACAAAGTCTAGATCGAGTAGGCCAACTGAGACGGCGCGATCAAAAATCGCTGCAGCGCGAACCCAACTGGAAGCAATTTGCATTCCCGTTGAAAAGGCTATCCAGTTTTTCCCACGTGTTCCTTGGGTGCCTGCAAATGCGTGCGGGGCCGAGGGGAATAGCAGCACTCCAATACCGTAGGCGAGAAGAATCCGGATTGGATTGTGATGCGATGCATAGGTGCTGAGTTCGTCTCCTGGAAGCGCAACAGGGAGCGACACAAAGCCTTGAACTCCAGCAATGAGCAATAGCGCGAAGAATGGGAGCCATTGGAGATAGGCCGATTTTGGAACACAGTAGTCGCAATCTTTTGCGGCGACACGCCCTCCGATCAATGCGAGAAGTAGGATTTCTCTTTCTTGAACTAGCAAAGCTCCCGTGTCGAGGTAGAGGTCGCCTGCAACGATCGCGATCGGGGTTGCGAAAAGTCAAAACCGCGCGAATTTCCATGACAATGCTGCGGCTGCTACGGCAGTACCAAGCATCAAAATTGGCTGAATCGCGTGATTCAAGCCAAACCAGAGGCTGAGCAATAGCACTAGCCCGCCCAAGGCGAGTTTGGGCATTCTTGATTCCGTGATATCGGATGTATTAAAATGTTTTTTAGCTGGTGTAATCTGTGGTGCGCCAAGGTCAGCCAATTGTGTCTGGCATCACAGTTTGCTTTCATCCTTAAGTTTCCGAGCGTCCTAACGCGGACGGCTCTGGCGGTTCATGCAGGCTTTGGGGGTTGCCAGAGGCACCCAGGCTTGATCGCTATTGATGCTGTGCAACTTGGTAAACGCGGTATAGCGCAGAATCCCACGCTTACGCCTCGCAAACCCAGTCCCTAGTTAAAAATGGGTGAATTGAAACTTCCGCGGCGGGCTACTATCATCCGTAGTTTGTTTGATCGAAAACTATGGTATGCACCCAAAAGGGCTTCATGCCCTATGCGATCCGGCCTGCGTGAATCAAAAGTTTGTCATCTGACAGTCGTGGATCGGTGTTCAGGACTCCACCACAGGCCTCTCTGTTGCAGGCTTTTTCACTAATTGTTCTATTTGGATCCTCAGCACTTCTTGATCTGGCATCAGCAATCGGAACGCCAAGACACCCAGGAGCATCCCAACAGAATAAGTCAGCCAGTCTGTTGCATCAGGTACCAGAGGTAGAAGAAAAACCTGCGCCGCCTCAATGCTTATTCCCATGAAGGCACCGGACAAAACGAGACTGAACCACGGAATGCCACTTTCTAAATTACTTCCAGGTTTTCTAGTGGAAATTCTCCGTGATTGCCAGCCGCAAACGAGAAAGGCCAAAGTCCCAAAAGCGATCCATTTAAGCAGGATGTTGACGCCCGCGTCGAACTCGCGCGAGCTATGCGCTCGAGCGAATGGTACAGCAAATATATCCCACGCACGCTCTTGTAGGAGTTCGGGATCCCTCACAATCTCGTCAAATCGCGTTAGAAATGCGATTGCCATCACCCCGCACCAGAAGACTCCTCCAAGAAGCCAGAAGGTTTTCTTGTCGAATAAGAGAATGCATCGGATTAGAATCGCTGCAACTTTGATTGTGACAACCACACCTAAGATTGAAGCGATGATATCAGTAGTTGAGAACTCGCGGCTGTAGATAGGCACTTTCGTTGCTTCAATTGCTACTGCTGCAGCGATGCCAACACTCAACGCGAACTTTGGCCCTTTGCAAATGGTTGCCATGAATGCAAAAGGAACGATGCGCGATGTAGCTACTGCAAGCGTTACCAGCCATTTGAGCCTAGGTTTGACTTCGGATGGGATGTCTTGCAGCGGCACGAGCGAGAAGCCACCTTTCTGCCATTTTTGTTGAAGCTCCTCTCCGTTGAGAATCACGTCGAGCGGCAGCAGGTTGTAAAGGCAAAGAGCTACCACCGAGGCTTGTGCTAGCCATAGCCATCTTTGTAGGCCCGGTTCCAGTTGGAAAAAACGTTCCAATTGATCGGAAAGCCTATTGCCAAGTAGTGACCAAAGTAACACGCCGACCAGCGATCCGATCAATCCCGCAAGAATGTCATTTTGCGAAACGACTCGCGGTGGGAAGAAGACTTGTACCAACTCGATTCCAACGACAACGGCTGACAACGCAGCCACAATGACCGGTGCTGCGATCCATAGCAAGAACTGCGACTTTCTCCGAAAGCCGACTGCTCCAGCAGCAAAAAATCCCGGTGGCAGCATAATCAATCCATTCGCTACCCAGTCCGCTCGATTCCCAATTGACAAGTTTAGCCATGGAATCTGCTGCCACATCGCGACCGCTTCATCCCACGGCAGCTCTCTAAATCGCAGCGGCACAAAGGATGCATAGATCACAAAAAGCGTCGCCGCGATTGATAAGGCCAGTAGTGACCAGCGTACTGCTCTTTTATGTTTCATACGTTGGTTTAAAGCTTCTGCTCATCTCTTGCAGCGGTTGTTTCAGTGAAAGCCGGGTGTAGTCTGCTTCGGAGCGTCAGTTCTTCTTTAGAACAGGTACTTGCGACAGGCCATTGTGGAGGGGCTTTCGTCATGAGAATCGCACTGTCTGGATTGTATGTGCCGCTACGTGGATGCAGCCATCTCAATATAACGAAAAGGGAAATCGCCAGAGATGATATGCTTCATGCGAGAATCGCCAAGGGACGACGTCGGAAAGTATAGTAGCCGGAAAGTGCAAGGGGAATGTAGATGGAGTGCTCCTCAAAAACTGATGCGCTTGCTATGTGAAGGATCTCACAAGGAGATCTCCTATGACCAGAGAGTGAAAACGACGAAAGTCAGAACAGATCGTAAAACTACTTCAGGAAGGCCAAGCGATTCTCGTGGCCGGTAAACCGGAAGCGGAAGTATTCCAGAGACTTGAGATCACCGAGTCCACTTGGCAGAGATGGAACAGCCAGCACGGCGGTATGAAATCCGATGAAGCCTAACGACTGCGTGAGCTTGAGATAGAGAATCAGCGTAGTAAGGAGATGCTCGCTGAGCCTGAACTCGATGAGCGTATTTTGAAGACAGCTCTTGAGGAAAACTACTAAGCCCGACACGGCGACGCGAAGCCGTCCACCACGTTCGAAAGACTTGCGTCGTGTCGCAGCGTTGGGTACACCAGATTTTGGGTCAACCTCTGAGTGCGCAACGTTACCATCGGAGGCCGAAAGAAGTTAAATCATCACTGATCAAGCGAATCCTAGAGCTTGTCGTCGAGTTCCCACGATTCGGCCGTCGCAGAATGCGAAACGCGCATATCGGCTTTGGAGTCAGGAGGGACTGAAGTTCCGAAAAAGACGGTAAAGCGAAGACGATTAGGAAGCACCAAGTGAAACACCGGATAGTGTTTGCCATCGAGGGGGAATTCATGATCATGAGGGCCGGAAAACATTCCGTATCCGACGTTTGATGCACTGCGACACAATTCGAGTTCTCGTGCCATCCTGAAAAAAAGGAATAATTGTCAATGTAAGGCTCGAAATTCTATCTGATGCGGATGAAGTTTTTCTGCTCTTCGACAGCGAACTCCTATCTTTCAGAAGACTCAAGAATCTTGGTTATTCAAAGTCGCCCGCCAAGACAACATCGTAGGAAGTTCGAAATGAGCATCGCCGCAACGCCACGTCCACAATCGATCACCTCCCTAACCAACCGATTTTGGAACTCCTATGCGAAGGTCTATGGATCAGTAGAGAATCTTGTACCCCATCGGTTGATGCTCGATGAGGTTGCAATGCAAGTGCCTCAAAGTGCAAGGCGGGTCCTCGATGCAGGCTGTGGAAGTGGAGCACTCTTGTCGAAATTGGCCAACTACCGTCCAAACCTCGAGCTATTCGGCACGGATTTTAGTGGCGATATGCTGGAAAGAGCGCGGGAACGCAATCCCTCAGCTCAGTTGATCCCAGCCGACCTGAACAATCCACTGCCATTCGAAGATGGCTACTTTGACTGCGTCGTTTCGACCAATGCCCTTTACGCAGTGGCTTCACCTGCCGACGCGATTCACGAGTTCAATCGAGTTCTTCAACCGCAAGGCAAGATGGTAATATCGACTCCAAAGCAGCGGGCAGTAGGGCTTAAGATACTCGCCAGCCATGTTCGATCTGTCTCAGTAGCGAGGGGGATTGGGGACTTAGTGAAATTTGGGACTTGTCTGGTCCCCAATCTGATCATAGAGAAGATGGCACGCAAGAAGGCATACCATTTTCTAAGCCGAGAGGAGGTTCTAAGCTTGCCAGGCGAGGTGGAGATCCTCAAAGATACTTTTGCGAACCAGAATTGGCTCTTTACGCTGTTGAAACAAAAAAAAGGAGCGGCGGTAAAAACCATCGCTCCTTCTGTAAATACTTAAGTACAACTAGCTTCGACGACGTCGAACAAGAGCGACTGCGCCTAGGCTGCAAAAAATCAATGCAGATGTTGGCTCAGGCAAAATCTCGACTCTGGTCTCCTGACCTAGAGACAAACTTGAGTTGGAGAATTGATTAAGCTTCACCGCAGCAGAAGTAATGCCCGTGTCAGTGAAGGTGTACGTTTTGGTACCGCTGATCGAAGTACTTATGTCACTGATTATCGAATCGAGGGTAGTATCGTTTCCGTTAATCGTTAGCGCTAATGTGCTAGAGGCTATCGCACCGTCGCTCACGGTGAGGGAGACACTCGCGTCGAAGACTAATCGATACCAACCTGTTTGGTTGACCGCAAAGCCAGCTATACCGTTTGTTGAGCTCTGGGCAAAACCAAAACCCCCGTTTGTCGATTCGAATTCAGCAATCGTGTTCTGGGTCAAGCCACCGATCAACGCACCACTCGAAAGCTGATCTGCTCGCCCAAAAACGGAAGTGCTGAAAGGGGCTACTGCCGAAAACGTATCCTCCCCTGGCGCTGTATCCGTACCAGACGTCGTGAATGCCTGCGCGGTGTTGGGCGTATCTGTAGGTCCATAGCTCCCAGACTCGACGACGGTTGTTGCACCAAAAATAGACGCAACATTAGTCACGCCCAGGCTAGTGGAATCCACACTAACTTCGGTTCCTGCTGTCACATCCGTGTACGCTCCGGACTCCGTATCGGAATACTGGATTTTGGCGTTGGAGATAATCAAAATTGCGCTACCGTACGCTCCGCCGAAAACGGCCTGAGGTAGCAAGAAAACTGCTAGAGCAGCTAAGGTATAAGTTTTCATTTTTTCACTTAAAAGTATTAAAATACAACCAGAAAAATCATCTAAAGATGATCAAACCGATTGGTATCTTCAGCAACTGGTCTGCAACGGGTTTCGCGCGATTGGCGATTGAACTCTGGGTTGTGACCAAGCGCTTCTAAATCCCTTCTTCTATGCCCAAGGCATTTTTCCGCAAGGAATGCAGTACTAAAAAATTGATCTGAGGTAATAGACGACGGCTCCATCGAGCAATCATCTTCGAAGAAACCAGGCAAGCGATCTTCGTCGACCGCCTGCAACTCCAGATCGGCCTTTTGACAGGCCCCCATCTCACCAGATCCACACCTGCCTGCGCAACGCCTGCCGTGCTTGATAAGCCAAGCAAGAAAAGACATGTTCGGATTGCGGTCTGATAGGTCATCGTAGTACTGCGATTTTGACGAATACTAGTACTAATTTACCTAAACCAACCAGTTTCTACAAACATTTGGGGGAGGGTTTTCAGGAATATTGGAGTTTTTCTTGTGCGCGTGAGGCAGAGAGCGAATTCAGGTAAAATTTCCGTCCTAAGTACACTAGCCAACCGACGAGCCGTCATAGATCGCGGCGATCTTTTGCATTCGAACCTGAAAGTCAAAATCTGCTTCAATCCGTGTCCGAGCGTTTCTTGCCATTATCGCTGGGTTCTCGCCATGCAGTGCCTTAATCCCCCCAATTAGCTCATCAGCAGAAGCGGAGTCAATAAGAACGCCGTGTTCTTGGTGAGCGATCAGGGATGGGATTCCTGCCACACGCGTAGAGAGTACCGGTGTCTCGAGGGCCATTGCTTCCAATAGAACGTTCGGTAGGCCCTCGCGGATACTGCTCAACACAAACAGATCGAGTGCTTGAAAGAAGACCTTGGGATCCTCGATCAAGCCCAGCAGCTTTACCCTCCCAGACGCTGTGCCGCTGAACTGCTGCTCTAGTTTTTCTCTCTGCTGGCCTTCACCTCCGATCCAGAGCTCAAGGTCAAGACCTTCTTGAATGAGGTTCTCGACAGCTCTTATCAGAAGATCAAAGCCTTTCTCTTTCGAAAGCCGGCCAAGTCCTCCTATTAAAAAAGCGTCGGTCGGCATGCCGAGTGCCTTTCGAGCCTCTTCTCTGGTCATGCTTCTTTTAAATTCTTGGGTGTCTATTCCATTGTGAATCAGAGAAAGTTTTTCTTGGGGGACGCGTAACTTGAGCGCCTGGTCAAAGAGGTCGTCTGAGACGGCAATCACTTCGTCGTATCGACTTAGGCAGAACTTATCGATCGTGTAGTAGAGTGGGGTCTTCCAAGTCTTCTGAACCCATCCATGTAGAGTGGTGATCAACCTGAGAGAAGGGATTCTTCGTTTCACCAGAAGCCCGAGCACATTGGATTTGTAGTCATGAGCATGCCAAATCTCCACCTTGCGTTCGTGACATACCTTCACAAGCTTTCTTAATAAGCTGAAATCAAATGGCCCCTTATCCTCGATTCCAATAAATTCTGCACCATATTTTGCCGCTCGAGATCGTAGCATTTCAGTGCCCGGATCGTTCGGCGGGTGGAGGTAAAGACAAGCAGAAGTGTAACCTAGATCCTTCAGGAATCTTGGTGAGTTCAAGATCGTTTTCTCGGGTCCACCGCCCGCACCGGAGACAACGCGGGTATGTAGTACAAAAGGCTTCGATTGTGAGTTCATGCGACAGGAAGCTCTCTTTGTGATATCGCTGGCATGATAAGCCGCCTGAATTTGTGGGCTTTCGCTGCCCATGACTCAGATTGTAATGCACTTCTTGCCTCGAGCTGCTCCGCCAAAACACCGCTTTCCATTCTAGCGGTGGTCGCCTTTGCAAATTCGGCGGCTGTAGTCGCTACATCGCAGCTTTCACTCCAAGGCCGCGTTGCAGGCAAGTCTCGAACGACGACGGGTTTTCCCGTTGCCAGATACTCTTTTAACTTGAGAGGTTGCATAGCACGAGTCACCTCAGCGTCGCGATACGGCATGATGAGACAATCGGCAGCTTGGGCCATCTGAGCCAGCACATTTGGAGATACAGCGTCAAGGGTTTTCAAATTCTCGATATGCGCGATCAGCGGATCCGGCGCTTGTTGCGGACCCACCAAGACGATCGTGTCAGCACTTCGTTCGCGTGCAAGATGTTGAATAAATTGCGTATCAAGTCGTGGGTCAATGACACCCCAAAAAAGAAGAGTCTTACCTTGCGGCTGAAATCCGTTGGGCCACTCGAACTCCGCCGATCCAATCTCCCAGTTGTTTAGATCCACGCCATGGGTTAGCAGCGAGGCGCCCCGTCCCATTACGGAGAGTCGCTCTTGCAGGACCTCGCTTACAGCGACAATTGAGTCGACTTTGGGGGCCAGCTCAGCCTCCATGTTCTTCATCGTCGTTTGATCCAGTCCGGGCCAGACGGAGAAATCGTCGACGCAATAGTAGACCCACTCATCGACATCCAGCGTATCGATGATATCCGCAACGATAGGGATCGTTGTGACTGCTATCCTTGGTCTTGGCAACTGAGCGATATGTCGTGCAAGTTGCTTTGTAAGCAGCAGTCTGTTGAGTGCTCTGTCATACCTACGGGTGAACCAAGGCCACATCTTGGGGTTGAGGACAGTAGGCTCAGGACTTGGATCAGATGCATATGATTGCTTTATAGCAGCCTGATTGCTTTTGCTTCCGAAAACTTTACCCCAGGCACGTTGAAGAGTAGCCATATCTAAACGTGGAGTTCGCATTCCGATCGTGTTCACCCAAGTCACTGGCTCATGGCGAAGAATTTCACGAAACAAATATTGGCAACTCGAGGGGTGCCTGCCCCAGTCGTCCGAAAAAACGATCCAGCTTGGTTTAAGTGTATCCATTTGTTTCTTGGGGCAGTTGCTTGATCCGGTCGCATGGTTGCTTCAAGGACCGGTTAGCGGTGTCCTCAAAGGAAGGGCAGCTAGACTCTCACGAGAGATATCCCGACCAGAACCGATTGCGAGATATATTCTCGACAGCCTGGAATCCCCCGTTTTTGACCCAGGCGTTATGAGAGTACAGGTTGGGTTGACCTGCGCCCAAAAACTGATTCATTTGAAGTGATAGAAATCAGGTAAAATTTGGCCTTCATTCCTAGGAGCAGATGGTCATGAAGAAGTCGAAATTTACTAACGAGCAGATCGCTTTTGCGCTGAAGCAGGCAGAGACGGGAACTCTAGTCGCGGAGATCTGCCGGAAGATGGGTGTAAGCGAGCCGATGTTCTATCGATGGAAGAAGAAGTTTGACGGGTTGGGTGTGGCTGAGGTTCGCCGGCCTGCGAGAACTCGAAGATGAGAATAAGCGACTGTAGTCTTTAGTTGCAGATCTTAGCCTAGACAAACAGATACTCCAGGATGTTTTGTCAAAAAAAGCTGTAAAGCCTGCTCGTATGCGAACGGAAGTACAACGAGTAAGGGCTGCCTAGGATGTCAGTGAACGTCGCGCATGTCGTGTCCTTCGGCTCTCCCTTTCTACCTGTCGTTACCAATCCGTTAAAGATGAGCAGGCAGCACTTCGAATGCGTCTGAAGGAGCTAGCTGCGATTCGGGTTCATTATGGTTATCGCCGACGGCATATCCTCCTTCAACGAGAAGGTTGGAAAGTTAATGCAAAGGGGATCTATCGCCTCTACAGCGAAGAAAGGCTTAGTCTACGTCGACGTAAGCCTCGACGTCGCGTCGCCTGCCGAGCACGTGTAGAGCGGCCGGAGGCGACTTGCATTAACGCGTGCTGGGCTATGGATTTCATGCACCATGAGCTGTTCGATGGCCGCCGAATCCGCCTTTTAACGATAGTCGATCTCTTTACTCGTGAGAGTCTTGCTATAGTTGTTCGCCAGCGATTTCGGGCGATTGACGTTGTTGATGCCTTAAACAAACTTGGGACGAGTCGAAGTCTGCCGGAATCCGTTCGCGTCGACAACGGTACCGAGTTCACGTCCAAGATTTTTGACCAATGGGCCTACATGAATGGAGTAACTATTGACTACTGCCGTCCAGGAAAACCGACCGATAATGCATTTATCGAATCGTTCAATGGAAGCGTTCGAGCGGAGTGCTTAAATGAAAACTGGTTCTTGTCTTTGGACGATGCCAAAGACAAGATCGAATCTTGGCGACAAGACTACAACTTACATCGTCCACATAGCGCTTTGGGCAACCTGGCCCCCAAAGAATTCGCTCCATCAGGCCAGGCTAGCCTGGCTTGATGAATATCTGCTTTCTATCACTGAAGGTGTATCAAGAAATGGGAGCGGCTCATTCGGGCTCTAGACTCTCGTACCATCTGGATCAGTTTTTGGGGCGCACTCCA
>PKCQ01000094.1 GCA_002862265.1 Planctomycetaceae bacterium
TTTGATTTCCAAGTTACCATCATTAAGAACCCTTAGCACTTCCTGCTGCACCCAACTACTGGCCCGCTTCGCACCACCACCAGCAGCAACAACTTGGTCAAAGTACTCGACGACTCCCTTGCCCTGCCCGACAATGACCTCCGCGTCATAAGGCTTCAGATCATGCTCTGTCTGAAGTCGCTCACGAATGGCACGCGGCGATTCGCCCAAGCTGTCGCGTGCTTTTGCAAGCTGCTCTGAGCTAATTCGCAGCGGCACCAGATCCGGATCTGGAAAATAGCGATAGTCTGCCGAATCTTCTTTCTCTCGTTGCGGGACGGTCACACCACGCGCATCGTCCCACCCAAAAGTCCGTTTGGGTGCATCCTTGATCGTTTGCCCAGTTCGCTGCCAGTCATCCCATTGTCGCTGGCCCTCGTAAGCCAGAGCTCGCTCCACGGCACGAAAACTATTGAGATTCTTCACTTCAACAATTGGAGTCGCTACAGTTTCTCCACCTTTCTCAATATGCAAATTAACGTTCGCGTCCGCGCGGACGCTACCCTCCTGCATATTGCAGTCGGAAACGCCAAGATAAGTCAGCAACAGACGCAATTCCGTCAAATAGGCACGCGCCGCCGCGGGAGAACGCAGGTCAGGCTCTGAGACGATTTCTAGAAGTGGTGTACCAGCACGGTTCAGGTCGATCCTGCTATCAGCCTTACCTGCCTCCTCATCGTGCATGCTCTTGCCTGCATCCTCCTCCAAGTGAGCTCGAATCAGACGTACGCGGAGCTGCTCACCTGGCGATTCTGGATCCTCGAAATCAAGATAGCCGGGGCCGCAAATCGGTTCATCAAATTGGCTAATCTGATAGCCCTTCGGGAGATCGGGATAAAAATAGTTCTTGCGATCCCATTTGGTAAAAGAAGCAATCTCGCAATTCAAAGCCAAGCCCGTCTGGATGGCCAGCCTCACTGCCTCTTTGTTCATCACTGGCAAAGCACCTGGCAACCCCAAACAAGGCGGGCACACCTGGGTATTGGGCGAACCACCGAATTTAGTCGTGCATCCACAGAATAACTTTGATTGCGTGGCGAGCTGAACGTGAACTTCCAGTCCCACGATCATCTTGTACGGACTTGCTGAGGCTTCACTCATGACAAATTTCTCGAAATCTACTCAAACAATGCTCAAAACCGGAATGTACGCAGCGGCTAAGCAACACAGGCGACCTGAGGCACAAACAACCCCGCGCGTTGCAATTGATGAGCTACTTGCAACAACTTCGCCTCGCCCATGGACCGCCCTTGCAACTGCACTGCCAGCGGTAAGCCTGCCTCTGTCATGCCTGCGGGAAGGGATAATCCAGGAAGACCAGCCAAGTTCGCTCCGACCGTGAATAAGTCACCCAAGTACATCTGAACTGGATCACCGACTTTCTCACCCAATTCGTACGGTGGTGTTGGAGTGGTAGGTCCGAGCAATACATCAACTTTCTCAAATGCTTGCTGGTAGTCCCGCGCAATGAGACGTCGCACGCGAAGGGCTTTCTTGTAGTAGGCGTCCGAGTAGCCTTCGCTCAATGCAAAAGTGCCGAGCATGATCCGTCGTTTGACCTCTGCACCAAAGCCTTCGCTTCGACTCGCCGCAATCATGCTTTCCAATGGCTGATCTTCCGTTTCGCCCAGTTGTCGGAAGCCATAGTGCACACCGTCATAGCGAGACAGATTCCCGCTCGCCTCGCAAGGAGCGACGACATAGTAGGCTGGTACCGAGTAATTGGTATGTGGAAGCTCAACTTCGATGATCTCGGCCCCCAACTCTCTGAGGCAGTCTTGCGTTTTCGCAACTGCCGCACGAACGTCTGGATCAAGTGCCTCATTTTCAAGATGCTCGCGAATGATGCCGACTTTCAATGGCAATAAAGAATCTCCTAGGGACGCGGAGTAGTCGAATACTTCCGCATTCACCGAAGTGCTATCTCGATTGTCAAATCCAGCGATCACTTGGAGTGTCGCAGCCAAGTCGGAAGAATGATGCGCGAAGCATCCAACTTGATCGAGACTACTCGCGAAGGCGACTAAGCCGAAACGACTAACGCGACCATAAGTTGGCTTCAGTCCACAGACGCCACAGAACGCCGCAGGTTGACGAACCGATCCACCGGTGTCAGAACCAATTGAGATCGGAGCCATACCAGCCGCGAGGGCTGCTGCCGAGCCACCGCTTGAGCCGCCCGCAGTGCGATTGAGATCCCAAGGATTGTGCGTTGGGCCAAAAACACTTGTTTCCGTGCTGCCCCCCATCGCGAACTCATCCATGTTTGTTTTGCCCAAGACGACCATCCCAGCATCGAGAATCTTTTGAACGGCGGTCGCGGTGTAAGGCGCTGTAAAATTTTTTAGCATTTGCGATCCGCACGTTGTGGGCATCTCAGGCGTGCACAACACATCCTTGATGGCAAGTGGAACGCCAGCCAGAGCACCGGATAGCTCGCCAGCCTGGATCTTGCGGTCAACCTCGTCTGCCTGCTGTAAGGCTTGAGCGTTACGTGACGTGAAGGCCACGACCTTTGAGTCCAGCGTATCGATTCGCTCCAGGAAGAAAGCAGTCACCTCACGTGAGGATAGTTCTCTGGCTGCGATTTTCGAGGCGATCTCGGTCGCCGATAGCTCTAGTATGTTCATTCCAAGAGCTTAAGGGATCTGATGAATCGCGCGTACCGCAAGATACTTAGTATGTCGTAGCGAACGAAACGCTGTTAAACCATCTCGACTCTCTCGAGCGTTCAAGCAAGATGGCATATGCCTGGCCGTAAATGAAGTAAGTTCAAGCGAAGCCCGACAGCCAACCAGGGTAGGCATCAAAAGAGGCTCGCCCGAACTCTTGACGGGTTCCGCTACTTCAAAGTAGCCCTACTTCGCCATCACTGGCGGGACCAAGAAGAATTCTCCATCCTGCTTTGGCGCATTCTTAAGAGCATCCGTACGATCCAAGCTATCTGCTAGCTGATCTTCACGAACAACAGATTCGACATCGAGGGGATGAGCCATGGTATCGACTCCCTCGGTATCCACCTGATTGAGCTGGTCGACAAAACTCACGATACGACCGAGCTGATCCGTGAATTGATCGAGCTCTTCGCTTGAGAATTGCAGTTTCGCGAGCTTTGCAACGCCCGCGACATCATCCCGAGATAGACTCATCGAGCTTCCAATCCGAAGATGGAATCTTTATTTACTCGGCAGCGCGAACGGCTTCTGCTTCACAACTTTGCGGATCACGCCACTGCGGATGCACTGAGTACATACCCAGAGTTTCTTATGCTCACCGCTAGGCAGTTCAACCTTGACCTTTTGAAGATTTGGCTTGAACTTTCGGCGTGTGATACCAGTGATTTTGGTACCGACACCGCCCAAGTACTTGGCCTTACCACGCAACTCAACTCTATTTCCTACCGAGGCCTGCTTTCCGCAGATTGCACATTGCCTTGCCATACCAGGCTTCCCAATTTCACAAAATTACAGTTTCGATATCTCTTCCGGACAGATCCGGGAATGCGGCGGTGACGCGATCGCACATTTCGCCCATGGTTTCTTTTAAGATGGTGCAGAGTATACGCGCCATGGGAAACGGAGCAACTGCAAACCAAGCACCCCATTCTGGTGGTGCGTTCCCAGCGCCGCCAGATTGGAGTGAATACTAGAGTGATTCTCGGTCTTGTTGCTGCTTCAGTTGCGTTGATTGCCCTGGTTGCCTTATTTTTTCTTTTCCTAGAGCTCCCGAACGCAAGTAGCAGCCCAGACAACCCGCCCGAGTGAGACATTGCGAACTCCCAACAATCTAGAGTCACGGCACTTAACGGACAAAGTTCCCCGCCCGAACCACTGAGCCAGCCAGCTCCTGGGGACACAGCACCTCTGACTGCCGATCGGATCGGACCATATGAACTCGAAAAAGAAATCCAGCCCATCATCGAGGGTTGGACAAGTTTAACTTACTTTGCCGCGCCCAGATCGGGTGGCCCCCGAGTCGTGCTGAAGCTAGCGAATCGCCTCGAACCGGTTGCTGAGAGACTCGAGGTCGAACGAGAAATCTATTCCTTGGGTTTGGCGGGCGTTCCTCGACTTCTCGATGCTGGCAGCGATGCCGGCTTTGACTACATCGTCACCGAGAGAGTTCACGCCGCAGATCTCCGGACTCACGTTGATCGAAATGGCGCCTAAAATGAAACCGAGGCAGTAGCGATTGGACTTCAAGTATGCGAATCGATGGAAGACCTGCACTACCATCAATGGCTGCATTGTGACCTAACGCCAGCAAATCTCTTGATCGATAAGCAGGCTCGTGCCTACTTGATCGACTTTGGGCTGGCCGTGAAATTTGGAGCCGATGGTCCGGTTGACATTTAGGGCACGCCTTCGTTTCTTTCACAAGAAATCATCAACCAAGCTCCGATAGTCGCCTCAAGCGACATCTACTCATTCGGTTGCGTTCTTCACTTTATGCTGACGGGACAGAAACCATACTCAGGCAACACCTCCATCGAAACACTTTGGAAGCAGTCCGAGGGGCCCGGCCGCTCTTCCCATCTCACAACCTATGCATGAATTGGCCCACCGTTGCCTGCTTAAAGATCCGGCTGATCGCCCCAAGACCTTCGGCGAGGTGAAGCAACTACTAAAGGGATTCAGTTAGAGGAGCGAAATGCTTGCTCGAACCCACGAAGCACTACCACAGCCAGCTATCGCATGTGGCATTGAGGAATTCTGGTGAATCCCACTACGTTGGATGATCGCCACTAAAAAGCCTGCATGTTGCAAGCAGACAGTCTCGCATTCAAAATAGGAACCTCAACGGCACTCCACTTCTTTCCCCGACTAGGCCAACCATGCAACACTCTATCAACCGCCTCCTTTCCCTCGCCTTATCGGCCCTCGTCTTGACCGGGCCCCTTCAAGCCGGCGAGAAGATCTTTAAGACCTTGCTCGTCGACGGACAAAACAATCACCGCTGGCAAGAAACATCGCCGCTAATGAAACAAACGCTTGAAAGCACTGGAAGATTCCAAGTCGATGTTGCCACTTCGCCAGCCAAAGGCGGCAACATGAATGAGTTCCAGCCTAAGTTCAGCAACTACGATGTCGTCATTAGTAACTACAACGGTGATTCTTGGTCGGAAAACACACAACAAGCCTTTATCGACTACGTGAAAGGCGGCGGTGGATTCGTTTGTATTCACGCAGCCAATAACTCTTTCCCCAACTGGGCTGAATACAACGAGATCATCGGAGTAGGTGGTTGGGGCGGCCGCAATGAAAAGTCCGGCCCTTACGTTCGCTGGCGAAACGGGAAGTTTGAGCGAGATACACAAGCAGGCCGTGGCGGCAGCCATGGCCGCCGTCACGAGTACGAAGTAGTAGTACGAGATGCAGAGCATCCCATTACACGCGGGATCCCAGCAAGCTGGCTGCAAGCCAACGATGAACTGTACGCCGAACTCCGCGGCCCAGCCAAGAACATGGAAGTACTTGCAACCGCCTTTAGTGACAAGAAAACGGGGGGCACTGGCGAACATGAGCCAGCTTTGATGGTTTTGTCCTACGGAAAAGGTAGAGTATTCCATACCATCATGGGCGATGACGCAAAGGCGATGGGCGGAGCCGCTTTTCAGATCACTCTGGAACGCGGGACCGAGTGGGCGGCGAGCGGCGATGTGACTCAACCAGCCGTCACCGCAGCTCAACTGAGCAAAAAAGAAGTTGTTATCCGTGATCCCAAGACACTAAAACTTCCGATTGGTCACGGGAAGGCCGACTTCTCGAAGGCACCTAGCCTAGATACCGATGGCTGGGTCTCTCTATTCAACCAAAAGAACTTGGACGGCTGGACGCAGCGTAATGGAACCGCGAAGTACTCGGTCGATGGCGACGCAATTTTAGGCGTGACTGCTAAGGGTAGCCCCAACTCCTTCTTGTGCAGTGACAAGGAATACGCCGACTTCGAGCTCACTTTTGAAGTCAAAGTTCACGATAAACTAAACTCAGGCGTACAGATTCGCTCAAAGAGCCTCGCCGACTATATGAACTTCCGAGTTCACGGTCCACAGGTCGAGATCGAAGCTGGCCCTGCCGAAGCAGGTTATGTCTACGGCGAAGCGACTGGCCGCGGATGGCTCAGCCCTCGTCAGCCCAAGACCGATGCGATTAAGAATGGCGAGTGGAATCGTTACCTTATTCGTGCTGTAGGTCCTCGCATTCAAACTTGGATCAACGGTCAAAAGATCGAAGACATCTATGACGAAACCAGCTACCAGGAAGGCTTCCTTGGCCTTCAAGTCCACGGCATCGGCAAGCAAGCAGGCCCTTACGACGTCCGCTGGCGCGACATCAAAATCCGCGAAATCGAGTGACCTGACAAGCGGGTAAATAACCATTCAAGCCCAAGCAAATCCGCTTGGGCTTGTTTCGTTATGGCTGCAACTCTTCGGCCTGTTCATTTGTCAACCGAGCCAAGATATCCATAACGCCTTCCACTTCATCTCGCCCAGAAACGTAGTTGGCGCGTTGCTTGATTTCATCCTTCGCGTTCGCGGGGCAGCCGAACCAGGCGACTCGATCTGCAATGTAGCGATCGCCCATCGTGTCACCAATCCCTGCGATTCGTTCTTGGGAGATACCGGTTTGGGCAAGCAATCGGTCGATAGCTGTTCCTTTGGAAATGTGTTCCAAGTCGCAGTTGATGTAAAACCAAGTCATTGAGACTCGAATCGGCCAGCCGCGCCGTTGAAATTCTTCGCCAAGCTCTGGCAAGATCGATCGCAGATACTCTGTGTCGGGATGATAGAGCGCAACGGACGCTGACTTGCCGGGCTGCTGAACAACACCCAGCGCACCATAGCGATCTCTAATCAGTTTGCGAGCCTCAGAGACCATCTCGAAATGCTCGTCCGTGATTGCCGAATCGCACTCAAAGACGTTGTCCGAGGGGTTCCACAGCCACACTCCATTTTCGCCGATGCACGGAACTAAGGAGTTTTGTATGAGCCGACACATGCATTCGACGAATCCAATCGGTCGCCCACTGCACAGTGTCACAATTGGACGATCCTTCTGCGCGACCGCTTGCTGATTGTGCTCCGCGACCGCTGTTATCCCAGCGACGTTAATCAGTGCATGGGATTCTGGCGACATACACCCGTCGATATCACAAATCACCAAGTCGTACTTGCTGGAAGTCTTAAACACCACGCCCCAAGTCTTAAACACCACGCCCCAAATCCCTTTTGGTCAGAAATTGGGAAGTATGGCGAGTTCCCAGGGTTTTACTAGCCAACAGAAGGAGAACACTCTTCCATAGCCATCCTCACTACCTCAAGGACAGCTTCTCGATACCAACCAGTGTTTGAGCCTATATGTGTTTGATTCGTTTCCTATCTTTGGCTTTTTCCCATCGAACTCTATGAACCCACAGACACTTTTGAATCGCTCATTCCATCCAGGCTCTTGGGCCCAGGACCACTGACTATAATGTGAACCATGTCGCCCATCAAAACTACACGCCCATCTTGCTCTCAACGCTCACGCTGCACGAACTCCAAAACGACGAACCCGCTCAATCAAACGCGAAATATCGGTACGCTGCGTGACCATCCTCGATGCAACCTCATCAACTGCATCGGCCGCCCTTCATCGAACAAATTCGCAGCACGCTTTATTTCTCATGCGAAAGTCTCGCTGGCTCAAACGATCGCTGCTTGAACTCGCCGCTCAGCAAAAAGAGACTCTTTCGCTGGAGTCAGGCCTTTAGTCGATTCCGAGCCTTTCGCCTCTCTCGGCTTTCAACCAATGCGTTTCGTCCAACGACTCATTACGACCAGCCGTAGACGCCATCTTGCTTTGGTTCGCACCTGTAGAGGGGAGTTATGTTCACCGAATTCGTTACCTCATCCACTACCGCCGATGTCCGAAACGTCCAGCACTTCGCCGCCCACTCCATCGACAGCTTGTTCAGAACGCATCACGAAGTCGCTGATGGGTCTTTCCTGAACAGCACCCTTTTCCTTTGTCACGAGGAACACATCGACTGCGTCGCCTTGCGGTGGCTGGTTCACCCACCGCTTCTCGCCAGTGCTTTCATCGAACACTTGTCTCCGTCCTGCTGGATGACCATTCTCGATTCCGAGCAAGAGCAAGCCAGTATGAATGTGCTTTGGTCGGGCCGTCACGGCTACTATCGCCTCATGCTCCTTGCTGCCATTGGTACATGCGACTAATTCAAGAAGCCCTCTTCCCAAACAAACCGTTGCTTCTAAGTCCAAGCAGCGATTCTCGAAGTCCACTACCAAGCCTGGTAACTTCACCGGCTCACGTGGCCTCAGATGAACTGCCTCATTCGCCGCGGCTTTCGGCATCCCTACACTAAGCCGATAGCAAGCACCGCAGACACTATCAACTTACATTAAACGAACATCTGTGTTTCTCAGGCCCGCTCGAGGCTCCACTTCCCAATTCAATCGAAGAGCGATGCTTGCGTTCGCTGATTCGGAACTGCTAGGCAATGCTCTCGACAGAGCGAACAATAACGCCAAGATCATAACTTGCCAAATACACATCGTTTCATGAGACGGTAGACTGCAGCCAGTATTGTCAAAGAAAGACCGAGATAGAATATGATGATTGAATATCCATTTGAGACCCCTGTAAAGGAAGAACGATCAGATACATCCACTCACGACTATTCGCCTCGACTTGGCGATCGCGTTGCTTTCGGTCTTTGCTCTAATATCCGCAGGGTCAGTGAAAACAACTTCGGGCAGCTCCTCTACCCCTCTAACGAGTGATACCCCCTTTTGCTGCAGCAGATTCTGCGCTGTAGCTGCTACCAAGAATCGTGAGCAGGGCCAGACTCGCTACCAACCTAGTCGAATTGGCTTTCGGCTTATTCGCAACTCTAGCAGAAGTTGCTGGGTTTATAAGTTCCGTTGCCCGGGAAATTAGTTTCTGGCTTCAGCCAGCTGCCCGAGGTGACTTATTCGGCTTCCAGGTGGGAAGCCCAACTAGTTTCATCAAAAACAGTATTTCTTGCGTGGGGCTCGTGCTTCGTCCACTACGGAAGAACTACTTTTTAGCTATCAGATCGAGCAATGCGAGCACGGTGGCTGTGACGCCGGATTTGATACTGGGTTCAGGCGAGATCTTGAAGAACGGCGAGTGGTGTAAGGGAACTTTTGGGCCCCCAGCGGCCTCCGCGTCTATGTCTTCTTTGGGCATTCCGCCAAACGAGAAATACACGCTGGGAATACGTGGTTCGGTCGCGAAGAAAAGGAAATCCTTCGCTCCCATTCCTTTGCTGTGCTCGGCGACAAAGTCATCATCCGTCATGATTTCCTCGCCCATCTTTGTCTCCCATGTCGATCTTAGACGCGTCGCAAGCTTGCTATCGTTGATCGTCGGCGGCGTGGACTCGGAATAGATCACTTCTGGCAATTTATCTTCGGGCAATCCTGCCGCTAGCCCCAAGTTCTCAGCCACACGCTTGATTCCATCCAGGAGTAACTTGCGAGTCTCCAAGCTGGTGTTTCGAACCGTCGACTGCAGAACAGCCCGATCGGAAATGATATTGTGTTTAGTTCCTGAATGGAACGAACCAACTGTAATGCCCCCGGGGTCGCGCGGAGGCAACTCGCAAGAAACAAGAGTTTGCAGGGCGAGTACAATTTGCGAACCCAGCACAAAGGGATCTTTGCCTCAATGCGGTGAAGCACCGTGTGCTCCGACTCCGTGAACAATGATATCGACAGCGTCAGAACCCGCGTATGGGCTGCTGGTGCTGACAGCGAGCTTTCCAGCTTCACCACCGCACCAAACGTGAAAAGCGAGAGCGTAATCTGGCTTGCCGAATCGCGCCCAGAGGTTGTCCTCTATCATTTGCTTCGCCCCAATGACACGTTCTTCAGCGGGTTGCCCGATTAACATCAGTGTTCCAGACCACTGATCTTTCATCGCCGCCATGCGTCTCGCTGTACCGACAAGCGAAGTGATGTGAACGTCATATCCACAGGCATGCATCACGGATACCATCTGCCCGGCAATAGGACTCTTCTGCTTAGCCTTGGATGCATTTGCTAGACCAGACCTCTCTTCCACAGACAAACCATCCATGTCAGCTCGCATCACGACCATTGGGCCATTGCTTTTTTCCATTAACGCGACAATTCCAGCACCGCCAACTCCCTCACGAACCTTACAACCCACATCACGCAATTCTTGGGCTAGCCGCGCTGCCGTTTCGTTTTCGACCAACGACAACTCGGGATTGCGATGCCAGTGATCGAACAACGGCCAAAGATGTTCTTCCTAATCCGCCTCAACTGCCTTTCGCCGATCGGTGGAAACCTGCGCAAAAAGCGTTGGCGAAAAACAGATTATCAAAGCGAAAAATATGGTAGCTCTCATGTCTTACCTCCCAGTCGCGCAAGTCGCTTATGCTTCTTACCCATGTGCCCTCGACTTATACCGACAATCTTTGTCTCAGCCGCAAGAAATCGATCCAACAGTCTGTATGAATGTTGCGATACACCACTCGACTTCCGGTCTCATCCCAATTAGTGGAGCGTAGATTAATGCAAATCTCGATCCGTGGTCCGCCTGTTGTCTTGAGCGCGAAGAATCAAAAACCGGCCTCAAGCCCAGTCAAACTTCGAAAACTGAATCGTCTGATTTCTGAGGATTCTTGCGTCAACTATCTGACAGACAAGCTTTCTGACCTAGATCTGCAAAACGGACACATCCAATTTCGTTTCGATGCGAATCCGAGTGAGATAGAAGTTGTGACCAACTACCAGAGTGCACGTGAACTGAGCAAGAAAGAGCCTAACGCACTGACGTCCGAGACAATTGTTCAATGGACGAACGGGACCAGCGAAGGCGAATTCGATGCCTTCAAGAACGAGCGCGGCATGGTATTTGATTTGCTTTCCGAAGTTACGAAGGCAGTTGAAGCAGAACAGATATCTGAAGCAGTCGCGAAAAAGAGCTGTTCGTCTTGGTATCTTTAACGCGATCAAGAAGGGCGATCCGGAAGCTGTTGCGAAGCGCCTAAATGCAATCGAAGACATCAAGGCACGAAAAGAGGATGCTACACCACTAATCCGTGCCACCAATGAAGGCCACGCGGACGTGGCTCAACTTCTCGTGGAACGCAGCGCAGTTATGCACTCTCGTGACGAAGAAGGCGAAACCGCTCTCTTCCACTGTGACGTCATTCGCACCGAGCATCTTAGTGATGTCAAGGCGACGTAGATCGCCAGGATCCTGCTCGCAGCTGAAGCAGATCCGAACGCTGTTGACAAAGACGGAACGGCGCATCCGCTAGAGCTCGCTAAATTGCGAAAGAAAAACAAGCTTTGCCGAACGCTCGAAACCAGTGGCCCACGCTACTTAAGGTGCATATACCTGTTATAACCTCGTCCAAGAAGCTAGGTCAGTGTAATTCCTTTCGAACATGTGATGGATACGACGGCGGACGCATGTTGGACTGAAAAGCAAAAAAAAAGCTCAAGCTCGAAGTCCAGCCGGGAGCCTATTAGCTACAATTCGAAGATGACGCTGGCAAGAAGATAAGGGTGAAAGTGAGCAAGACGGGAAGTGTATCGACCCAAGCAATCACTTTGAATGACTAGTAAGCTCAATTTGCATTCGCACCGCCCGGGGTCGCCGATTGTAGCGTTGGATTACCAGTCAATTGCGACACTGAATGATCATTGGTGCTACGAAAACGACATTGCAGTCCGTAGCATTGCTGCGCTCATTACAGCCTACGAAGAGCGATCCGACTACCTTGAGTCGGGCTCTTCTTCAATGCAATAAAGAAACTTCGCGCCACGTAGGAACAACTGATTTCCGGCAAGTGCTGGCGAGGCGTCGAAGCGATCATCGAGCCTGTTGGTGGCAAGGACGTTGAATTCGCCTGATTGCTCAAGAACGGCTGCGTTGCCATGTCGGCCCACAACGTAAACCCGGCCAGCAGCTCCAACAGGAGAAGCATAAACGTTGTTGATTCCAGGAAGACGGGTTCGATCAAAATTCGCATTCCCTGTTTGCGAATCGAAGCACGTCAAGATCGATGTATTCGACTGAATGCAGTACAAACGACCGTCGCAAAGCAATGGTGAGGGGATGTATGGAGTGCCGCGATCGATCTTCCATTTGATTTGGTCGCTGCCGGAAATGTCACCCTCAGCATCGAGTGGCAGTGACATGGCAGCGAAGCCTTGGTAGCCACTCATGCAAATCACATGATCACCCTCGATAAGTGGGCAAGGAATGACGTTTCCTGTAAGTCCGCTGCATTGCCAATTGACATCTCCTGTGTTTAGATCGTAGCTCCGAACGGCTCCGGAGGCTGCTGAAATGACCTGCGTCTTGCCACGATGCTCGATCACTCGTGGCGTCGCCCAAGCATTGTCCTCATCGCGGTATTTCTTCCATAAGGTTTCCCCCGAGCTAGCGTCAAGCACTTCGATCGAGCTCTTTCCCGCGTGATCACGAACGAGTACCAACTTGCCGTCATGCAGTACTGGCGAGCAACCTTCTCCTAGGCTCGAGCCCATACGGACCTCGCCTAGGTCGCGCGACCAGATTTCGCTCCCGCCTAGATCTAGGGAATACATGCCAGCGGAACCGAACCACGCGTACAAGTACTTGCCGTCGGTAGTCGGCGAGGCAGGAGAAAAGTCGTTGTCGCGGTGAGCACCTTCATGGGGGATCTTCTCCGCAACCTTCGTTCGCCAAAGCTCCTTGCCCGTAGCGCGATCAAGGCAAAGCACCATGAAAGCGTGCTGAGTGTTCGGTCGTTTGATGTCGAAGAAATTCGTTTTCGGCTGGTCTTGCGGATCGGGGATCGTAGGATCTTTGACTCCAGTATCAATCGCCGTTAGCAAGAAAACTTTCTGCCCCCAGATAATCGGCGTCGAAGTACCATGACCGTCAACTTCAACCTTCCACCTTACATTCTTCTCTTCACTCCACTCGATTGGAGGATTCGCTTTTTGAGAAACACCAGTTGCATCGGGGCCACGCCATTGATGCCAGTTCTCCGCAAAGTCATCTGCCTTGGCCAAGCAGACGTGAAAGGCCATAACTACCAGAAAAATGGGTGATGGGTTCTTCATTGCCTAGTTCATTGCGAAGGAGTGTGGAGCGATTACTATACATCCAATGCTTCTCGCGAGTCAGAGCCCGAAGTAGCGTGGCTTGGGTAGCTTCGTCCGTTATAGTGCCATCTTGATTTGAAACCAGAGCGAATGCTGAGAAGTCGGTATTCTCGACCAATTTAAAGTAACAGCCCACACGCTAAGGTAACCCATTGAGTATCGTTCCCGCCGAAACGCCACCAAGCAAATCTACTAGACGCCATGACTTGGACGCCTTGCGAGCCCTTGCCATGCTACTCGGAATCGCGTTGCACGGCGCGATGGCTTACATGCCAGGGCTCGGAAAGGCTTGGCCCATCACGGACGCCACTGCAAACGAAGGCTACAGTGTCTTCCTGTCAGCCATTCACGGATTCCGCATGCCGCTTTTCTTTTTGCTCAGTGGCTTCTTTACCGCGATGCTGTGGCGGAGACGGGGGCTTGGAGCGTTAGCTCAACATCGTGCCAAGCGAATCCTGCTACCGCTTGTTATTGGCACTTTTACCATCGTCCCCGCAGTGTGGATTGCCGGGATCATTTCTGCTTCGATTTCGCAGACGAGTGCGATACCGGAGCTAGATCCGAACGCCCAGCTGTGGATCCCAGCCGCGACCAACGATGTCCAATCCGTCGAGCAAGTACTGCGAGCCAATCCAAGTATCGACCTCAACCCAAGAGATCCGAGCTCAGGCTTCACCCCACTCGTAGTAGCAGCCTGTCACGATGCCGAGAAAGTCGCTGAAGTGCTGCTCGACAAAGGTGCGGAGCTTGATGCCAGGACTAACGACCAAAGTACCGCAGCACACCTAGCGTTTCTCTTCGGGCAGGATAGAGTCGCCAAAGTGCTCATCGAGCAAGGCACGGACTTAAGTACCCGCAACCAGTTCGGAGCCACGCCCGCGGACAATCTCAGTGTAGACATGATGCTCACACGAGGCATCGCCGACACGCTTCAGGTCAAGAAGACAAACGAAGAGATCCTCGCTGGACGTGAACAAATCCGCTCGCTGCTTGAGAATGCGGATGTGACCAGCGGGTCGCAACAAGATGTGGACGCTTCCGTGAACTGGGATCTGCTTTTTGGAATCCTACTGGTGCTTTCGCTGTTTCCAGTTTTTCATCACCTGTGGTTTCTGTATTTTCTGTGTTGGCTTGTGATTGGATTTGCGATCTACGCTATCGCTATGTCTAAACTCGGATGGAAGTCGCTGCCTGCATGGATGGTCCTTTCGCCAATCCGATACATCTGGCTCTTTTTGCTCACGCTGCCATTTCAATACTGGATGGGACTAATTTACCCAAGCTTTGGCCCCGACACCTCGACTGGCATTCTGCCCTTGCCGCACTTACTTGCTTACTATGCTGTGTTCTTCTTTTTTGGCGTTTGGTACTACGACGCGGATGACGTAGACGGACGAGTCGGCAAGTACTGGTGGATCATGATTCCAGTTGCACTACTCGTGATCTTTCCAATTGGATACGAGCTTGCTTTGGGTGTAGCGATTCACGAATCCATCTCTATACAAAGTGTGATTCCCAAATGGCAGCACAGGCCAGCTGCATTGGCGTTTCAGATTCTGTACGTATGGATGATGAGTTTCGGGATGATGGGCTTAGCGAGGAGAGTCTTTGCATCGGAGAATGCTTGGCTGCGGTATCTATCAGATTCGTCTTACTGGCTGTACGTAGCTCACTTGCCGCTGGTCATGATCATTCAAGGTTGCCTCGCTCCGGCGCCACTCCCGAGCTTCGTCAAGTTCACGCTTGTTCTTGCGATCACCAGCACGCTACTCTTGCTTTCCTACGAATATTGTGTGCGGTATACGCTGATCGGAACCTTGCTGAACGGAAAGAAAACACGCTCGAGCAAAGAACCGGATTTGGCCACAGCCTCAAAGTAGCATTTGTTCTTTCGTACATATTCTGAGCATCTATGCAGAAGCTTTGCGGGGCAAAGTCATCTCGACTCCGAAATCAGCGATAGATCTGTGCTGATCTAAGTGCAATCTGCCTGCAATTCAAGCTGACCCATCGTTCAAACCAACCAGAGCCCGGGCTAAAAAACCCTACAAGTCGTAAAGCCTTACGTTGATTACAGTTGTGACAGCCCCTCAGTGGGCTAAAATAGGGTTTCCCTCCTAGGAAACCTATTGCTCCGCAGATTTTGACTATTGCAAAATTTAGGTTGAACTCCTTCGGTCTGATTCCTTTGCTATGCTCCTTTCCGCTTTACGGCGGAGGCTTGGCCTTTCCCTTAAGGGCTTCGGGACCGAAAAGTCGACGATAGTTCCACCTCCCTACCCACATCCTTCCTACGGAAAGAACGATATGCTCAATCGAAGAAGAATGCTTCAAGGTGTCGCCGCTGGTGCTGGCGCCGCGATGGGTCTCTCCAGCGGTGCCGACCAACTCCTGGCTGCTGGCGGTGAAACCGTTGCAAGCGAAGGAGTCAGCGGTGGTCTGAAGCGAATTATCTTCTTTATGCAGAACCAAGGCTTCGACCCGAAGACTTGTATTCCGGATGGAATGAAAAACAACAGCTCACTAGCTCAGGCAAAGCTACCAGAGCCAATCAGTGCACTTGAACCCTACAAAGAACGGTTGCACATCATCAACGGCTTGCACGGCATCCACACCAGCCCGTCGCATAGCGCCTTCTTCGGTGCACTCGGTGGCTACAGAGGCAGCGACGGCGTGCCTCCTAGCGCGTCCACGATCGACTACGAGCTGAGCAAGGCTTTGCCGCAAACAATGTTGCCTCACCTTTGCGTGGGTATGGACTCGATCGAAAACATGACGACCAAGCCGACGATCGCTACGCTCTCTGCTAGTGGTGCCGGTCAACCCATCTTCATGCACTCGAATCCAAACCACCTATATCAGATGTTGTACGGTGGTATTTCCTCCGGCGACATTCGCAAGCAACATGTGGCTCGATCGAATGTCATGAATAAGATCGAGAGCTTGGCCGTCGCCAAAGGACATTCATTGCCCAAGCAGGACTCACAGCGTTACGGCCAGTATGTCAAAGGCTTCAAAGACGTGAATGGCTTGCGTGACCGTCTTGATACAGTGTCGGATCATTTGCGCAACTTCGCACCAGAGGTTGACGATCTTTACAAAAACCCTGAATTCGAAACCGATTGGCACGATCGAATTCTTGATCTCGGGATCTCAGCCATCACCTCCGGCATTACCAACACCTTGACGATCGGATCCGGCCGAGGCGAAATCTTCGGAGCATGGAAAGGTATCGGCGTCGAAGAGCAAGGCCACAACTTAGGGCACATGAATCAGCCTGGCAATCCGATCTGGATCAAGATTCGTCAGTACAATAGCCGCATGCTGGTTCGAATTATGGAAGCTCTCGATAGCGTTCCCGAAGGCAGTGGCACGATGATGGATAGCACTCTGATCGTGTACACAAGTAACAATGCCGACAAGCAGCATACCAATGGTGCAAACTGGCCAGTGATGTTGCTCGGCAATCTGAGCGGTGCCTTCAAGACAGGTTGCTTCACGCAGCTCGACGGGAAGCGTCCGATCAACTCGCTTTATGCGACGCTGCTTCAAGCCGCAGGAGTGAACTGCAATCGCTTCAACATGAGCGAGCAGCTGGCCAAGAAATTTGACTCGGGCGTCGGCCCTCTTAAGGAAATCCTCGCATGAGTTTAGCCGTAACCTTGCGGCCCTCAGCTTGGTTCGTCATCGCGTTGCTCTGCTGCGCGCTAGCACCTTCTGTGAACCAAGCGACGGCTGCCGAACCAGATCCCAAGTTTACGCCCGGCAAGATTTCAAAAAAGAATTTCAAGGACTTTGCAAAAGGCTTTCTTGAAAAACACTGCGTGGATTGCCACAGTGGAAGCGATCCCGAGGGCAATCTCGCCTTGGACGATCTTGGGCCTATCGACGAAATCAACGCAGTTACTTGGAAAAGCGTCTGGGCACAAGTCGCGCTCAAAGAGATGCCTCCAGAAAATAGCGAACAGCCAGAAACTGTTGCGCGTCTAGAATTCTCTGCTTGGGTCGTCGACGAGCTGACAAAAGCAATGAAGCACAAAGGCGGCTTTCACGCTCATCGTGATCCCAACAAGGGCAACTTTATTGATCATGAGCTCCTCTTCGGTAAATTGCCGAAGGGAATCAAGCTCAAGCCGACTTCTTCGCCAGCCCGTCTTTGGCGAGTCACTCCACAGGAACACATCACGCGTCTCAACGAATTGATCAATAAAGAGCCAGAATTTGATCCGAACAAACCTGGAATACGAACCCATGGCGATGTCGTTCCTACCAACCATGGCGGGGAATTGAAGCTCTACTTCGGCACTGATCGGATCATTAAGTGGCAAGGTGGAACCGTTGCCTACGCGACCTCAGTGAAAAGCGTGCCTGCCGTCCTCTCCTCGGCGCGCCACCACGGCTTGGAAAATTATCCAGACTTCTACACCGTCAACAGTGCGGAAGCCACGCAAATCATGGATGTCGCTGGGGACATCATTCGTTATATGGCCTACGGCCCGCTGAGTATCGCGAATGACTACCAGATCACGGATGACCCCAAGTCGATCGAAGACAAGATGAAGGGCGACCTTCGCGGCCTGCCAACCAGCTTGGTTTACAGCACGAAGATTATGCGTCCGATGACGCCTATTCACGATCTAATGAAGGGAGATGAGCTATCAGAAGAACATCTCCGAGCGTCGGTAGAGTACCTTTTCGAAGCATTGACCTTCCGGCCTCCCACCAGAGAGGAACTCGACGAGTACCTTGGTATCACCAAGGAATCGATCGCCACACTGGGCAAAGAGGAAGGAGCCGTGCTTGGCCTTTCCGCAATCTTCTTAGATCGAGATGCGCTTTTCCGGCCTGAGCTCACCCAG
>PKCQ01000695.1 GCA_002862265.1 Planctomycetaceae bacterium
TGGCGACAATGTTGTCATGCTCAAGCGGCAGACTTGATGAACCCAGCAAGTCCCCATCGGAATCCATCTCCATGATAGCTCCACCACAAACTACGCAGTCTGAATTCTGCTGCATGAAGCGGTACTGACGTTGCATCCGGTCGGGCACAGCCAAGTCGTCGTGATCCATCCGCATCACAAGTTCTGCGCGAGCTTGATCGAAGCCATGATTTAAGGCTCCCACCAAGCCGGTATTCCGTTGATGAATGACACGAATCCTGGAATCCTGACTCACGCACCAATCGAGAATCTCCGCTGTGCCATCAGAGCTACCATCATTGACGCAAAGTAGCTCCCAATCCTCGAAACTCTGCTCAGCGATGCTAGCCACCGCATCGAGCACATAGTCTTGGCCGTTGTAGACAGGCATGACAACGGAGATGGCTGGGCGACCCATAGTTCAACTCCATGTTCCGAAGCAGGAAGATTCCTGTGTAATCGATTTCGCCGGAAATCCTGATTGAAGGGAGCACTGGCGAATCCACCTACAGCTGTCTGTCAAGTATCCAAGTCTCAACGCTAAGCAGCCTTCGAAGAAGTAATCTGAGATGGATCTACATCTGCCACGATCCAATCACGACATAGAATGCTCGAGCCATCCATCGCTCCAGGCCGAAACCACCGAGATGGTGCGATAACTTGATGTCCAGGCCGCTGATTCAACCAAGCGGCCCACCAACTGAAGGTACTGTTGGCCATAACGAGACAAGCTGCTTGCCGCATCATCCAAAGATCTTCGAAGGCTGTGTCCACGGATGTGTGATCTACGAAGTGAGTTGGATGTTCCAACCGGAACTGCTCTCTGCACCAAGCAATGTCGTTGGAGAAGATATACACCTCTGGTCGATCTTGCTCACGCGTCCAAGCTTGCAAACAGCGATGATAGTAGTCCACAGAAAGATGCTCGTAGATTGCCGCCGCGGACTGACTGGTAACGTAGTCACCGCGACGCACATGCAACGCGATACTATTGCCCTCAGCCATACGTCCACCCATTTCTTGAGACTGAGCCGTGAGACTGCGATGCAGGGCGAACTGCCTCAATAACTCATCACGCATCCCTGGAAAGAACTGCTCACTTTGCCAGTAGCCGACCAAGTAGCGATTGTCTCCGGCTTCCAAATGCGAAGTTTGGAAACCGAAATCGCGCTCCTTGTGCCGTTGCAAGGAGCGAAATCCAAAACCATCTTGCAACCGGCTGACTTTCGCCGCGGAAGAACGGTACTTTCGCGGTATCTTGGCACTTAGCTTTGCAGGTAGAACTTCTGCGTCGATCTGAAAATGATCCAACAAGTAACCGTGGTGCGGCTGCTTCTCGTAAGAGCTGATATCTAGATAGAACTCGGTCTTGGCGCGCTTTGCCAAATACAAGCCAAATGCATACTGAAACATCTGATTGCCTAGGCCACCATCAATGCGACTTATGATCATGTTTGTTCCAGAAATGCAAACTGATAGAAAAAAATTTCGTTTAAGCTGCGCGCTTGCCTCTCGAGGGCTTACGCTTAACTGGAGTGCTTGCGAAAGGCTGCGAGAGTTTTCGCTTGAGCTGATCCAGTACCAGCCCTGCTCGATGTTTCTTCGGCAGCAGTCGTGTGGGTACTGCGGGTGAATCGGAAATGTATTTGCTCCAGTACTCCGCCATCATGTTGCAAATGTTGTTGGTATAAAGAACACGATTGCGCGCCTCACTGACTCGTGGCATGCATCGCTCATAAGTGTCTGACTCGATGACACTGCGAATGATGCAGATCGCTTCCGCAGGCTTGTAAATATCAATCGCTGTGAAGCTTCCCTCGGGGAAACGATAATATGCTTCCGAGCCACCGAAATAGATTGGGTAGCTCCACCCCAAGAATGCATCGCCCAGCTTTTCGGTCATGAAGAAATCGCTGTGATCGTTCTCCAGAACGATGTGATAGCGGTAGTCATAGATCGCTTCGGCCTTGTCGTCGAGGTCGCGGATACCGCGACCAAATACGTCAACTTGATCGCCAAAGTTCTCTTGCAGTGTATGGACAAACTCCAGCCGCTTTCGGTGGTCTTCCGTATGCGCCTTGGAACTACTAATCACACTCAGTAGCTTTGTCTTCTGTGGGCAGCTCATTTTCGCGAGCTCGTCAAAACCCAGTTGGCAACCATGGACGCTGCTGCCGTTTAACGCATAGTGCCAGTGCTGTCCTTCATTGCATCGCTTGACATGTGGATGATGGATAGAAGCGTGCGAAGTCCAAACGCGGCCGAACTGGCTGGTGAAACGCTTCCGATAGCGCCGAAGGCTTTCCGGTTCGCCTGTGATCAGCAGCGTGTTTAGTGGAGAACACGCGACTTCACGCGGGTTGCGCAAGTCATCGTAGACGACCCACGCATCGAATTCTTCTTCGCTCGTCGCTGCGTCCAATTCGTCTTCGGACACAAACTTACAGCCCTTCCAGCTGCCACTGCGACCAGGAGTTTGCCGAAGCAACAGATCCGGAGGGAAGGAGGCGGAAAGCAGTATGCGAAACATGGTGCAAAGCTCGAAAAAGATCCACAGCTTGAGCGGGAAAAGGAAGAACGACAAACAGCGGTTTGTATGAAATTCGTAGCCTGCGATGCAAGATCGATCAGGTTTCGAATCGCTCCGAAGATGCCGCTGGAAGATTGCTAGCATTAACTACACGAGAATCGCGCGCACACCTATTGGCCGCCAAGTGAATCTTTGCGGACTGCAAAAACATGAAGGGAAATGCTGCCTGAAGCACCCACCACTGGCGGTTCGAGTTTCCGGTACGCCGACGAATTGTCAGCATGGGAAGATCGATGGAATAGGGGGCAACGACGTTGAGCTGGAAAGGAGCCACCAGCATTACGATCTGTTTGTAACTGCCTGCCAATTTGCTAGCGGTAGGTGGGTGCTCGCGCTCCAAGTATCGGGTCGTGGCCGATCAGGAAGCCTACCAAATCACCACTCAGAAGAACTGCGATCCGCGCTGGTCCACGCCCAAATTCAACATCGATGTTGATCCCCGCAGCCGCTACTTTGATCCCATACTCCCGATTGCTCTCCCGCACCACGCGAAGATCCAAGTTTCCATCGCTATTTGCACTGCGTGGATGGTAAAGAAGGTTGGAATCAGTGGAAGGAGTTTGGAACGCGCGCATCCCGAGAGAATCCAGCTTGGCGTTCGGCACTGGCGGATTACGTTCCGATCAACGAATCGGGTTCACTCAGGCTCGACCTCGACAGCGCTCTGAGACTCGCCTACGTCCACTCGCCCAATCATCAATCACAGCTCGAGACGCTTTACCCAGCCGCACTGGATGTCTCACGTGAACGCTTCCGCAAATTGAAGGAGTCTTCCCAGAGTTAGAAAAGCTGCTTGACGCAACTGTACTGGACGCAGAGCGAATGGAAGTTGCCGTTCCGGCACGCGAAGCACTGATGGATGATGAGCAACGCAAGCAGTTTGCTCAAGAACGAAACGACTTGCTCGAAGCCCTAGAAGACTTGATGGACAACTATGAAAAGTCTCATGCGGCCTACGCTGATATCTTGCGACTATTCGAGCAAGTTCAATATCCGTTTCGCAATAAAGATGGTGCTAAAGTTGGCTTAGAACTCGATGGTCGTGATGCAGCAGGTACATCCTATCTTGAAGTAAATGAGGCAGGCGAACGAGAACCGCCGGATAATCCTGAGGTGCAAGAAGCTGCGCCCGTCGATGCCGAGGGCTTGCTCGGAGCGTTACAGACCGAAAAGAAGTCGCCAACTATGGATGCCAAAGATCGAACTGTCGTCCTGCTGCGAAATCTATCGCGAACTACGAATGGATCGATTCTACTTCAGGGTGGAGCTCGGCTAGAAAAGGTCACTTTTGAAGAGGTAGAAATGGAATCACTTGACGCCTTCTACCTAGCCGTAAAAAATCTCATGGACTTCATGAATGGTCGAGCTGCCTTGGTCGACGACTGGCGGCAAATCCAGATTGCCGCAGACGCACTGCAGTCCGCCTTGAAGCTGACCATCCATGGCAACGCGCGTACCGAACGCAACCATCCAGTCAGCATTGATCCGCGCACTTCGACACTCAACCTCGAGACGATTCGAGGTCGCGTTCTCTTCACGGATTCAAAACTCAAAGCGGACCTCGCAGGCCTAGCGATGGATGAAGGTCGCCGAGATCGCGCTCTGGTAGAACGCGACATGTGCATCATCCGAGCGCCCAAATCGGGCATGGTGAGTTATCCCTCGGCGGCGGCCTGGGAGGAAACACCTGATGTTACCGAAGGCGCCAATGCGCGCCGCGACCAGACTTTACTGCTTATGCCCGACCTGGGAAATATGCAAGTCAAAGTTGGCATTCACGAGTCCGTTGGTGGTCCGTAAGTTGTTCCCCAATCTTGGTCTTGCTCGCAGCTGAATCAAACTTGATATCAAGCATCCAGTTGTGAGTTCCTCCAAATTCATCCCGAGCATCTTCAACACGAAGGATGAGGCATGGTTCATCAGACAATGTGCTTAGGTTTGCATTCTTGAGGGCTGACCATTCGAGCGGCTAGATATGTTTTGGATCAAATTCGTTCTTAGGCATTAGATCCGCTTTCGAATGTGGTTCCGCGTCGTGAAACAGAATCAGTACTTCATCTTCGGTCAAACACGCAGCTATCTCGATCCAGTTTGTTTTGGAACCGATTGCTCTTTGAATTCCTTGACTTGTGTTGCCCTCGCAACAACGTCGATTTTGATATCCAAATTGTCTGATTCAACTCCTGCTCCTCGGTGACCAATGATCAGTGGTTGATGATCGAGAAACTGCTTCGCAATCCGTTGCTGAAACTGGAAGTCGGCGAGCAACCCGCATCGTTGATGGGAAACGTACATCACACAGTTGGACACCAGCCAAACGAAGGCAAGACCGAAGAACAACCCAACGAAGCAACCCCTGCTAAGCCCTCACCAACTAGTTTTTCTTGGCTGAGTCATTCGATGCAGGTCCGGGAAGGTTGGAACGAAGTACGAGAAATCCGCTTCCCGCCTTAATTGCGAGTAGCAGATTTGAAACGGCCAGGACAATGATGGTACTCTTAAGAAAAAAGATTCCGTCGACCACCAAGGCTGCAAAGAAGAAAAACCGCGGTCGAATTAGCCAAGTATACGGAACTTCCATTGCGTTTCGAACCATGGCAATTGCGACAACGAGCGTGTACAGGAAAACAAAACTGCAGCCCATGACGATTTGCCAAGTCTGTGGATTCGTTGCAATCCACCAAATGGCGACTCCAGTCACCACGATCTGATCTGCCAAAGTGTCTGCAAAGCTTCCTCGTGGCGACGCGGTCCCTTGCATCCGAGCGAGCGGACCATCCAGCGCATCCAATAGTACGTGAAACACGAGGCAAACTACCGCAGCCCATTGCCAACCAACTGCCAACATCACGATAGCGGCCAATCCAACAAGAAGACTCAGGCCAGTGACCAAGTCGGCGGAAATGCTCAACCGTGAAAGCAGCTTAAGTAGCGGAGCAAGGGCACGGGCGCGTATGCGCTGACCCCATTCCATGGCAGCGCGTTCGCCATCCGAATAACAATCCGCCTTGGATTCTGTCTGTTTCGATGTGCCGATCGATTCTGATGTCATCATGCTACCTGGCTGTGCAACTACTTTCCTGACTCATGGAGTATGAACTGGTGTGGCAAGTACTTCATGAATCTTATGCCAGATCCTGGGTTGTAAAACCGACGTCCCGATACCGTGAATCCATCTGCTGCGACGTGAGTATGCCCAAAGAAAACACGTTTCACTTTCTTCCATGCAGCCAACTGCGCTTCTTCGATGATGCCAGAAAGCTTGTTGCACGTCGCAGACGTCGGACAAAAGGCTCGCGAAACTAAACCTGGCACGCGCATGTGGACCACGCGATCGTACCACTGATGCTGCCACTTGGATCTTGGCTCGTGATGATGATATTTCTTGCGATAATCGGCGAGCATTGAGAAACTACCAGCGTGCGTAATATCACCATGCAAGAACATGCAATCAGCCAGCAGCAAGACATGAGGAACTAAGTGAAAACGCGGCTCTTCTTCCGAGTGCGCACGAAGTCTCTTCTCAAACTCAGGTAAGCAATCGTGATTCCCGAGCAGGAAGTAGATGGATGCTTCGCCAGTTGCGTCTAGCATCTCCTTCAACCACCGAACTGCAGAATCACAGGTATGCTCACATCCGCCTTGTGTGCTCCAGCGAAAATCAAAGGTATCGCCTCCAAGAACAATACATTGCGATCGTGAGTTGTATTGATGCAAATCTGATATCGCTCTCCGGCTGTCACATCGCGAACTGAGCAGATGTAGGTCAGAGACGAATATCCCGCCTTCCAATCCTTTCGTATCCGCGACACGAACATCAAAGGCATCAAATTCGGATGAAGGCTCAGTGGCGACCACTTGCTGTGACTTGGCTGACATTGCTGGATGGTGGTTCATAAAAGGCGCGGCCACATTTAGCGTCGGGAACATGAAGACAGATTCATCAGCCGATCGAACCGAACTCTTTCGCTCTAGTCGGGGTATTTTCGCTGTAGTCGGGGTATAATCAAGCATCGGATGTCATCGAAAGTACGCCCTTACCCTAATTCAGCGTAGCCCTATTAGATACCTCTGTATGGTAGATATTGCGCGGAGCCGAAGAATTTTCGATGGCAGACCCGATATTGGCCAAGTGGGATAGTCATCCCGCGTAACGTGCCATACGCCTGTCCTGCAGCACTATGGTTATCGGCGAGACGATTCCCTGCCTGCCCTTTCTCGAAACACAAAAACTACTCTTGGATAAACCACCGGATTCCAGCGTGACGGATCAGTTGAACACAACTCAAGCAGGCCCAGAAGCCTTGGAACGGATCCGGGAACAGGTTACTGCCGTTCGCGCGGGTCTCGCCCAGACCATTGTCGGACAAGAAGATGTCATCGAGCAGCTGCTCATCGCTTTGCTCGCCGGAGGCCATTGCATTCTGGTAGGTGTACCGGGCCTTGCGAAAACACTACTCATCTCCAGCCTCGCCAAGCTGATCGATCTGGACTTCAGTCGAATCCAATTCACTCCTGACCTCATGCCAGCCGACATCACGGGTACGGAAGTGATCCAGGAAGATAAAGCGACCGGACAGCGAGCCTTTCAATTCGTACCAGGCCCTGTCTTTGCCAATGTCGTTCTGGCGGATGAGGTCAATCGAACTCCTCCCAAAACCCAAGCCGCTCTACTGGAAGCAATGCAGGAACACCACGTTACTTCGGGCGGCAAGAAACATGTGCTACCGCATCCATTCTTCGTCCTCGCGACGCAGAACCCAATCGAGCAAGAAGGCACTTACCCTTTGCCTGAAGCCCAGCTTGACCGCTTCATGTTCTTGGTTAACGTCGGCTATCCAACACAGCAAGATGAACTAGACATCGTCTTGCGAACTACGAGCCACGTCGAATCGCGGTTACCAACAACCATCACCGGCTCGGAGCTTGCCGAGATGGGTGAGATTGTAAGGCAAATTGCGATCACTCCTTCTCTTGCGTTGATCGCGACGGAGCTATCGCGACTGACGCGACCTCGAGAGGACACTAATACAACCAACGCGGCCACGGAATTGGTCGATCGTTGTGTCCGTTGGGGGGCTGGACCACGAGCAAGCCAGTACATCGTACTTGGAGCCAAATCCCGAGCTGCCATGCATGGTAACCCTATCGTGCGACGCGAAGACATCGAAGCCGTCGCTGCCCCAGTCTTGCGACATCGCATTAAGCTAAATTTTCAGGCCGAAGCGGAAGGTGTCACGGTCGATACGATCATCCAAGCCGTGCTCGCGAATGTGGATCAATCGTTGCAGAATAGTCCGAATCGTGAACAAATCGCTCAAGTACTTCGATCCTGAAACCCTCGCGTCGATCCGCCCACTCGCGCTTCGCGCGAAGACCCTTGTTGAAGGAATCGTGTCGGGCTTGCATCGCAGTCCGCTCCGCGGGCACTCGGCCGAGTTTGCGCAACACCGAGAATACATGCCGGGCGATGATTTGCGCCAAGTCGATTGGAAAGTCTATGCTCGTAGCGATCGTTACTACCTCAAACAGTACGAAGATGAAACGAACCTGAGTTGCTACATCCTGGTCGACCAAAGCGAGAGCATGCACTACCGAGGCAAGAATAGCCATCTCAGTAAGCTTGAATATGCACAACTCATTGCCTGCGCCTTAGGTCACCTTATTGTTTCACAGCAAGACCAAGCTGGGCTGGTCACTTACACTTCGCGGATCGAGCATTGGCTGCCCGCCAGCAACTCTCCGGCGCAACTCGACAACTTTGTACAGATACTTGAAACACCCGCGACACAAACGAGTACCAATCTCACTCAAGTCTTATCCGACACCGCCGGACGATTGCAGAAACCGACGCTGCTCATTTTGCTGAGTGACATGCTGGACGAACTCGAGCCTGTCTCGCAAGCACTCAAGCTTATAGCTCACGCTCGCCATGACCTAGTCTTGCTTCACATTTTCGATCCAGACGAGTTGGACTTTCCGTTCGACCACACCACACGGTTTGATGGGCTGGAAAACCTGCCGAGCTTGACGACAGATCCATTGCTGATCGCAGGTGCCTACCGCAGGGCCATGAAGCAGTTTCACCGAGATCTCGAGCGTGTGTGTCGACAGCAGAATTCAGATTACTTCAGCCTTCGAACTTCTGAGTCGCTCGCGCAGCGGTTGCCGCACATCCTAGCTAGTCGAACGAGGAGCTAAGCATGACAATGCTAGGTCCTACGGTGTTTCTAGCAGCTGGATTTGCCAGCTTGTGGATGCTCGCATGGATCGCTGCGGCTGGAATTCCGATTGCCATACATTTCTTCCTTCGGCGTCAGCAAACCAAAGTTTCCTGGGCTGCCATCGAACTGCTGCGAAAGGTCATCGAACAAGAATCGAAGAGACTCCGCTTCGAGCAATGGTTGTTGCTACTGCTTCGCACATTGATCCTCGTGCTATTTGGACTCGCTCTTGCTCGTCCCTACTTAGAAGCCCTTTCCAGCAAGTCAGACCCAATAGCTGGCGCGCAAGCCAAACTTTGGGTCTTTGTCGTCGACACCTCTTACACGATGGCTTACGGCGAAAGCAACAGTGATGAAGCCGATGAGTCACGATGGCAGCGAGCGATTGAAAAAACTAAAGCGCGGATCGAAGAGTCTGGAACCAACGATAGCTTTATGCTGATCACACTTGGCAAGCCCTCAGCAGCACCCATCCGAAAACCAACCCGTGAATCTGAAAGGGTTGTAACCGAACTGAAACGCCTGCAGTTGCCTCATCAACGGGCCGACATTCCCATTGGCTTAACCTATGTCTCGTCGATCTTGGAGCAAACAAAACAGAATCCTGCCGCGCCAAAGAAGATCGAAGTGGTACTCCTCAGTGATTTTGTCGGCGCAACCTGGCAGCCAGCTTTCGAACAGAGTGAGAACGCACTTGTCCAGCTCGCTTCAAAGTATCCGCTAAAAGTCATACCGCTTGGCAACTCCGAACCAACCAACCTCGTACTACAAGACCTTCGAGCAGAATCTTCTCATCACTTGCTCGGCGAGGAAATAAGAGCAACCGCGACGATCTTCAACTTCAACAGTCGTCCAGAATCCAACGTCGAGGTTTCGATTTCGCTCAATGACCAAAAAGTTATATCGGAGACGTTAGACATCCCGGCGCAAAGTCTTGGTTCGGTTAGCTTTCAATTGAAAGCCGAAGACGCGGGTTTTAATCGAATCACCGCTTCACTTCCTCAAGACAATCTTACGGTGGACAATCAGCGACATTTGGTAGTAGAAGTTCGCGATAATCGTCGCATCCTGTTTGTCGAAAGCAAGAAGGATGAGACTCGTATGATTCGCCTTGCTTTATCGGCAGGAGACTTACTGGAGGACGCTACGAGAGGCGATGTTACCGTCCTATCGCCCATTGATCTGCTAGCATCCAATCTGACGGATTGGGAAGTAATTGTCTGCAATGACTTAGGCTACTTGGATCGTCCAGTTTTCGCACAGTTGCAATCATTCGTTCAGCGGGGTGGTAACCTGATCATCGGACTTGGCCCTGCGACGACTTCTGCGATGTGGAATAACCTGGATTCCGAAACCCTACTTGGCTTTCAGCTTGTGCAAGCATCAGCGGAGAAGCTGTGGGATATTGATCCACTTGAATACCAAAGTTCCATTGCCAAGCCATTTCAAGGCTTTCCGGACTCGGGTTTGCTCACCACTCCTATTTTCCGCCACTGGCTCATCCAGGACGAGCATCCTGAGCTAAGACGCGATATTGGCTTGGTGGATTCCGGCCCGCTGGTCACACGTTTCCAATCTGGCAATGGCTGGGTCGCTTGCCTACTTTCTGCACCCAGCACCAATGACTCAAACGCAAAATCACCCTGGAATGCTATGGCGACATGGCCAAGTTTTGTTCCGCTGATGCAAGGATTGATGCAGTCCTTGCTCGACTCACAGCTGGAAGATCAAAATCTTATATGTGGCGATGTGCTTGGTGGACAAGTAAGCAGTATGACCCCGTCCACCGCAGAGGTCATCTCGCCGAACGGAGAAAGCAAACAACTGACCACGGAAAGGCTTGGAGATGGAGGGTACGGCTGGTTCTTTTACCAGACTCAGACATCTGGGATGTACCAAGTAAAAGCCGAGCACAAAGACGGTGATCGACTGGTACCCTATAGCATCAACCTCGAGCCCATCACTTCCCAGCTTGCATCTATTTCGCTACCCAAGCTGCCATCTATCCAGCCCATTGAAAGTAACGCGAATCAAGCTCCCGGCGAACCAGCACTGAAAGCCTCGAATCCTTTGATTCAAGGGCTACTCATTGCCGTCTTAGTATTGCTTTTGGTGGAGAGCTTCATTGCTTGGTACTTTGGACAGAAGATTGGTTGATGCCACCTACCGAAACCCTCGTGCAATCAGCCATAGAATCCAGTTGGTCACTTCCGACTTGGGGCTGGATACTTTTCTCCGTTTTGGCTTTCACTTTTGCATTATTCATTTATGCCAAAGAACGTGGTACCGCCAAGATACCCGAGCGTGGATTTTTGGTGGCGATTCGGTTCGCATTGTTGTTTCTGACTCTATGGATGCTAACCGGTTGGTACAGGTTTCGCTATGAAACCGATCGCCCAACTTTGGCAATTGTTGTCGACACATCCGCCAGTATGGATACCAGCGATGCACTTGGTCCAGATGACCAAGTACGCACTAGACTTGCAACGATAGAGAATGGCTTCGCCAATCTAGACGAAAGCACCAAACAGAAGCTAAACGAACAGTACGCGATTCAGTGGTTCTCCATCTCCGATCACTGGGAAACACTTTCATCGGGATTCCTGCAAGATAGTGCCACTCCTTGGGAAGCGACTGGAGAGACTAGCAGGTTAGGTGAGAACCTGATCAAGCTGATCAATCAGCGTGCCGGCGAAAGCGCTATCGTGCTGTTCCTGAGCGATGGAATCAACACAGCGGGCGTTGGCCTTGAAGAAGCAGCCAAAGCCGCTCATTCGGCCGCCATTCCTGTTAACACACTTTCTGTAGGTCGAGACTTTGCATTACCCGACCTCCGGCTCAGCGATTTGCGCGTCGAGCCGAACGCGTACTTGGGAGATCGAGTCACCGTGGAGCTCAGCGCGGTCGCGATCAACTACGTGAAGGGTGATAGCCGAATCGCTCTAATCGACCTTGGCACAGGCGAAGCCCTAGACGAAAAAACGCTTACCCTGGACTCCAGCCAACCGCAACGAAACATCAAACTCGACTTTGTGCCAAAGCGCTCTGGCAAAATTCGGCTTGCAGTGGAAGCCCGGCCGTTGCCCGGTGAGACGGACTTGGGCAACAACCGTTTGGAAAAGGACTTAACGGTTCAGAATAAAACGATCCGAGTCATGCTGGTCCAAGGACAGCCGACTTACGAATTCCGCTTCTTAAAGCACTTCTTGGAACGGAGCCAACAAGTCGGCGATGAAGGCACCAAGGCCTTTGAACTGGTCAGTGTCCTGCAAGAGTCCGATTCGGAGTATGTCAGCCAAGATCCATCCGCCATCCGACTTGTACCAAGCAACCGCGAACGACTTGAGCAAGTCGATGTGTTTATTTTTGGAAGCTTTGACCCGGGTCTCGTTAGTCGGCGCGCTCAACAGATTATCTACGACACAGTTACGCAGCAGGGCGCAGGCTGTCTTTTTCTACGGGGCCAAGATTCTTCATATGGGGAACTTCAGGGATGGCCGATGGGCGACCTGCTTCCGATTCGTACCGACAGTTTAGGGCCCAATCCTGCTGCAAGCCGAAGCGCTACGCCAAGTGAGCTCGTTTCTTGGCGGTTGCAGCCTACGGCTATAGGGGAATCGGCACTTCCCCTTCTGCTTGATGCAAGTGAAGCAACCGCGCAGGAAACCTGGAACCAACTCCCACCGGTGCAAAACATTGCCCCAATCAAAGACCTGAAGCCAGCCGCACAAGTCTTGGCCCAAGCCGTCAATCTTGCCGGCGGTGGCGAAAACAGGCCACTTCTTGTATCGCAATTTGCTGGCTCCGGCCGCTCCGTTTTGCAGCTCACCGATGAGACTTTTCGTTGGACCAGCTTTCAAGGAAACGACACATATCACCAGCGATACTGGGGGCAACTGTTGCGCTGGGCCAGCCGCGGCAAACTGCGACAACAAGAGGAGTCCTCCAAGCTAACGATTGAACCGCAGCAAATTCAGACTGGCCAACCATTACAGGTTACCACCATGGTTGGCAGCTCAACATCGATGGAAGATCTGCCAAGCAGCGCACGAGTCAGCCTGACCAACGAGAAACAGTTGCGGCAAACCATTCAGCTGAGCCAATCGGAACGCGACATTCGACGATACACAGCGCAAGTTCCACAGCTGCCGGCAGGCCAATACACTGCTTTGCTCGTCCAGCCGAACACAGATCCGCCACCTTCCGTGGAATTCACCGTTTTAGAGCCTCCGGGTGAGCAATATGATCTCCGAGCCGACATCACTACGATGCAATCTCTCGCAAGGATATCTCGCGGTAAGTCGTACCGGCCACACGAGTTTGAAAAGATGTTGCAGGAGTTGCCGCACGGAAGCCACAACCGTCTTGGCACGCTCCCACCGATTCCACTCTGGAATAGCTGGTGGATAGCGGTAGCTTTTGTACTTCTCATCACATCCGAGTGGCTGCTTCGACGCAAGTACCGAATGCTCTAGGCGACCACAGGCAGAAGCGCTCATACCAAGGCAGGGGTATTCGCCCAAGGAATACTGCTTAAAAACAAACTTGAACTGGTAGATTCTGACTAGTCTTCCGCCTCAGTTCTTGGATCACAAACCTATCGCGGATCAGCGGGCAACACAGTCAGCGACAATTAACATTGCACTTCTCACAGAACGCTGTTTGATAGAAGAAGTCTGACGCTACTCCTTTCTCCTCGCATTTAGAGCATGAGATGCGAAAGTACTGACGCAGCTACCTGTTATTCCACGCCGAAGCAGAACTAAAGTACATCAGCACTATCAAGAGAGTGGGGGCGAATAGAACGTTTGCCACAAAAAAAAGATCCGCAAGGGATTGTCTTGCTACTTGGTCAAACGCAATAAATAGATGAATGACATTGGCAAGGATGACGGAGAACGCAGAGATCCTCGCCCATTGATGAGCAAGTCGCACCCAAGCTAGAAGACCGTAGCCGACTGCTAGATTCACCATTACCGACAGACATAGAGTTGCCAAGGCAGCAGTATTCGGGTTCGTCAGCTAACCATGACTCCTCTTCGACCGACAAGCATGGATGGCTGTGCCACTGAGCGAGAGAGCAAGAAGACGCGACAGAAAGAAGTTGAATCTGTGCGCGTTTGCTGATGGCTACAAGCATTCAACGCATTGACCGCGAAGGAGGATTTCGGTGATCCTACCAATCTGCGTACTCGTCGAGAGGCTTCTTTGGTTGAGCTTGATATCGCCCAAGCAGGATACTTGCCCGCAATCGACGCAAACAAAATGCGGATGCCCCAAATGCTCGTGCTCGCCCTCGCCGATTAGTTCAAACCGCCAAACGCGATCTCCAAGCTCCGTTCGGCGGAGCAAACCAGCTTCCGTCATATCGTTCAGCGCCCGAAAAGCGGTAGCTTTGTCGACTCCGGTCTTCGAGAGATGCTCGGCAACTTCAGCGTGGGTTAGTGGCGACGAAGATTTTTGCAGCAAGTTTAGTGTCGCAACGCGCGCAGGAGTGGCCCTCAAACCCGCTTCGCGGATCAGAAGTTTGCTTTGCTCTACTGCAGACTCTGACATATTTGCACTGAATTCGTGCGGTAACCTAAACCGTGTGACCCGCTAGGTAATAGACGGGAAATCTATAGTACTGTATTCTCATTGCGTTTTGACTAGCCCTAAAGATCTCGGTCCCCTCGGCCAAAAATACCCTACTCACCTTACCCCCCAACTCAGATACGGTTGCAGATGCAATAGATTTGCATTAAGTTACTTGACCAGTAAAGAAAGATTTTAAAAGTAATCGATCTGCAGTGGCGGTAAAACCCCGGATCCCAGAAGCGAAGAAACTAGCCTTAGGAATGCCAGCTTGTCGAGCTTAGTTGTCATAGATGAAGTCGCCCCAGCGAGTGCCGCCCCCGAAAAGGCAGCATCTAGATCTATATTAACTGACTGGTTTGGCATTATTGCTTCGATCGCTTGCGCCATTCACTGCGCGGCGATGCCGTTCGTCATTGCATTTCTGCCGATGTTCGGCCTCAGTTTTCTGGCTGACGAGGCATTTCACAAGGTTATGGTGGTAGTTTGTACGTTTTTGGCTCTGGCTTCCTTCGTTCCAGGGTGGCGACGGCACAAACGTTGGTTACCTGCTGGCGTTGCCTTGGCTGGACTTTCCTGCATTAGCGTGGCCGCTTTTGCATTGGAGCACACTTGCGCTTGCTGTGCTCCGGCGGAAGAAATGGCTGCAGTTGGTTCAGATCCTTCTTCTCAAACTACGGGGACTTTTTGCGACTGTGAGCTATGCAAATCGGAAGAAGCAACTGATGATAATGGGACTTCTCAGCTGGTCGATTCCGCGGACAAAAGCCCAGTGATGGCAGGACTCGTTCCGTTCGTAACACCGTTTGGTGGAATCTTGTTGGTTTGCGCTCACTTGATCAATCGACGGTTTTCCTGTCGGTGTGGCTGTTGCCCAACCAAGCCAGCGAACTGAGTCGACCTTCTGAACGGACGATATTAGACTCCTTGGCTGTCCATCTAATTGAGCACTTTGATGCAAACTCTCCCTGACGTGCAGTCGTACGCAGACGCACGAAATATGCCAATCAATCAGGTTGGCGTAACCAAGGTTCCTTGGTCTTTCCGATTTGCTCCCACGTCCGAAAGCACTGCTGAAACACAGAGTACGATTGGCTCGGTTGATATGTTCGTTGCACTCCCTGCAGATCAGAAGGGGACCCACATGTCCCGTTTTGTGCAGGTTCTGCTTGAGCACGATCAGCCACTGAACTACTCGACTTTGACGGAGCTGTTCGGGCGGATGCGGGAAAGACTAGGTGCATCCCAGGTTTGCGGCACGCTTCGATTTCCATTCGTTGTGCATCGTGCGGCTCCAGTAACCGGCAAACTGGGCATGCTTCAGCTCGACGTTTGCATTGATATTGAGTCGGGTGAAGAAAACAGAATTCGTACAACCATTGCTGGCCCTGCAACCAGTCTTTGCCCGTGCTCAAAAGAGATTTCAGCGTATGGTGCTCACAATCAGCGCTGTGAGTTGAAAGCAAGCGTCGAGTTTGCACCGGGCTGCGAAGCTGGCGTGGACGAACTTTTCAGCATGCTTGAGAAGGCGGCATCCTGCCCAGTCTTTCCAACGCTGAAGCGAGCAGACGAGAAGAATGTTACGGAAGCGGCCTACGACAATCCGAAGTTCGTAGAAGATATCGTTCGCGATATGGCTGTCATTCTCAAAGAAGATGACCGCATCAAATGGTATCGCTGTTCGTCGGAGAATTTCGAGTCAATCCACCAGCACAATGCCTACGCACAGATCGAGTCATCTCGAAGTTGACCTAAGGCCAGGAGCTTAGACGCAGGAGCAACCGCTGTCACAGCAGTCGCCACCCTTGGACGAAACCGGCAGCGAAATGCCACCGGAAATAACTCGACGTACCGGCTCGCCGGTTTCAGGGTGCTCTGTCAACGGTTCATCGGTCATCCGTTGAACTACTTCAAATAGCTTTGGCTCTTGCCCATCCTTTTTAGGGATTGTTTCGTATTCGTAGGTTGGCATAGTCACCGCTCTCCTAGAAGATCCTAAACTGCGTTCGATCATCATAGATCGCTTCGATCTGCACGTCTCGCCCCATTATCGGGAAATTACCGAGGAACCCTGGTATTCCCTCCTAAACAGTAAACATCCCTCCTCTAGCGACACTTGCAAGAAAATAGCTCACTCTAATTGCAATGGTTGTGCAACTGCGAACCATTGGTCGTTAAGATCAGTACCGTCTGCAAGGTATCTAGAGTTTTCACTCTTAGTCGACTTTTGCTCCGCATCAAGAACCAGCTAGCTGTCGCGGAGCAAAAGACGACATCACTCTTCATTCAAGAGAATTCGCATGATCGAGCTCAGCGAAATTACAAAAACATACGACGGTGAAGTGGTTGCAGTCGATCGCTTATCCTTCAAGGTCGGAGGAGGCGAGGTTTACGGCTTGCTTGGGCCCAATGGGGCGGGCAAGACAACGACTCTGAGAATGATCTTAGGCTTGCTTGAGCCGACTAGCGGTGATGCAACGATCCTGGATTCGAGCGTTTCCGTGGATCCGCTGCGTATGAAACGCCTTATCGGTTTGGTATCTGCAAGTGCCGGTCTCTATCAGTGGTTGACCCCAAGTGAAATGCTGCGTTATTTCGCGATCGGATTCGGCTTAAATGAAGAACAGGTTGCGGAGCGTATCGCTGAGCTATCGCAACGCATGGAGTTGGAAACTTTCTTAGATCGACGCTGTGCAACACTCAGCACCGGGCAGTCTCAACGTGTCAATCTTGCTCGCGCTCTCATACATGATCCACCGGTTGTCTTACTCGACGAGCCGACTCGTGGACTCGATGTCGTGGGCTCCAAAGTGGTTTTTGATTTTGTGCAGCTGCTACGCGAAGCAGGCAAGGCCATCATCGTTTGCACACACCAGCTGGAAGAGGCCGAACGATTTTGCGATCGATTCGGATTGCTCTATCGCGGCAAACTCAAATACGAGGGAACACTCGAAGAACTGAAGCGAGAAACTGGCCAACCATCACTGGTTGAAATCTTCCTGCGGCTAATGCGCGATGAGTCATCGGTGGCCGATAGTACAGCCGATTCTGCCAGTATCAGTGCAATCGCGTGAGGGAGAACAGCATGACTGAAGAACAGACGCGGGTTGAATCTCAGGTGAAAGAAAGCCGCATAAACGCGAGAGTCCCTTTTTCGTTTTCTCAGCAGATGGAGTTCACGCTTAAAGAATTGCGTGAGACGCTGCGTGATCGTCGCACGACGGTGACGCTGATGGTGATGCCGCTACTGCTCTACCCGCTGCTCGGTCTTGGGCTGCGGTTCATTGCATTGCCTTCATCTGGAACTCAACAGTACGCCTATCGCCTGGCTTTCGAAACGGAAGAGGAGGCAATGTGGGTCTCTGAGGCGTTGCAAACCACGGATCCAGACTTGGCTGCGGCGGAGAAGCCAGAAGGCACTCCTGAATTGCAACTCCTAGTTCCCGATGACGACAAGGATTTTGACCTTGAGCAGATGGTCATGCAGACGGTTGCGGATTTGGGAATCAAAG
>PKCQ01000554.1 GCA_002862265.1 Planctomycetaceae bacterium
TGGGAATTCTGGCGAATCCCACTTCATCCAGGGCCAGTCATTGTGTCATATTGGCGGAGTGATCCGTACGCGTGAGCGTCGGACTGAACCAAGAAAACGCTGACCCGCGGCTAACGACGTTGGCTCACAGATTGAAAATCTGATTTGCCCTGCTGTTTCGAGGGGCATCGTGAGCGCGGGAGCTTTGCTTGCGACGAGCCAATCAAGATCAGCACCGAGCAAGTTTAGAAACATGCTGAGCGTCTCGGCCAACATCAGGTGACCGCAGGACTTGAGCTCGGTGGTGATATTCTCCGGAATGCGATAACGGCTCTACTTGCCAAACTAATCGGTAGAAAGCTGCAAGCTTCTTGATGCCTCCTTAGTGCCGACTGGTCGGGGCAGGCTATCCGAGCTGTCTTTGCTAGCACTTCTTCTCCGTTCAGTCCGGCTTCTGACTCCGCGAACTTGAGGCAATCTCTCGAAAAGCGTGTGATGGGCTTGATCCCATTTAGCTCTTTTTGAGACAAGCTTTTCGGGATTCTCGCAGGACGGCGGTTTGAAGACTCCGTCGACAAATGAGATTGCGAATTCGGGGTGACGAAAGTCGTGATGGAAAACTTATGAATGGGAAAGCGGAACAATTTGCAACGCAGCTGCCTGAGGCAGAAGACTCGGCTGGCGTTTCGCGTGCGCCCGCGTCCCTCAAGCCGTTTCAGCTCAGTGAACTCGATGGAGCAGCGACGCCTGATTCCGGCATAGATCACTTAGCAGACGTCGAGTTAGATCTGCGCGTCGAACTAGGAGTAACTCAGCTTAGTCTGGCTCAAATCATGCAGCTCCGTCGTGGTTCGGTCGTCCCCTTGGACGCCGCAACCACTGAGCCCGTTCGACTGTACGCTGACGAGCAACTGGTCGCGCTGGGAGAGGTCATGGTTTTGAATGAACAGTTTTGCGTTCGCGTGACAGAGCTAATGGATGGCGGCATTCAAGAATCAGTGCTAGGTACTGTGGCAGAGGAGAATGAAGGTATGGAGCAAGGTCATGCAGCCTAGGTTAGATGTCCAGTCATCGAACCGCCGCTCAGCGGGAGACTGGCGGCCAGTGTCTTGCCGGTTAGGTGGAGATCGAATCAATCTCTTTACCTTGGTCGGCGTGTTCTTGAGTTTTTCGTTGGCTCATGGCCAGGCGGCTGACGGCCAAGAGCTACCACCATATGCCAATTCTGATTTATCCGGTGTGCAGCAGTCATTGCATTCCGCGACGGCTGAACCCACTTGGGTGAACACTCGGCCTCCTACAAAGATGGTTCAAGCATCGCACTTGAATATGGCCACAACGCCTCAGCCAGCAGCTGGGCAGATGCATGCACTCAAAGGCCAAGCGAGCTCCCCCTCTGCTATGCCTGCGAGCTTGGAGGTGAAACGTTCCCGGACGCCACTGCCGCCTCCCAGTAACGACCAGAAAGAAGCAGAGTCGGGCAACATGACTCTCGGAACACTACTATCTGTTTTTTCGAGCCTGTCCATCGTCGTTGGCTTGTTCTTGGGCCTCGCATGGGTGCTGCGTCGAACTGGTGCCGGTGGCAACCAATCATTGCCTAACGAAGTTCTCCAAGTCCTTGGTCGAACGAACGTTGGTCCCAAGCACCAGATTTTACTTGTTCAATTTGGTCCCAAGCTGGTGCTGGCAAGTTTGCATCAAGGCGAGATGCGAGTCTTAAGTGAGGTTTCTGAACCGGCGCAGGTACAAAGTATGCTGTCCGAATGCGGTGCAGTGAAGCAGGAGATTGTCGGCTATTCCGATACTTCGCAAACAGCTTCTGGTCTTGAGCAAATCAAACAATTCGCGACTGGTCTACTAGCTGGACCGGGGAGTCGAAGCAACAAAGAGTCTCGACCCTCCAAGCCCGGCTTTTTTGAACAAGGAGCGTAAGTCGTGCTTCGTCGCAGGTACCTTGTTCTTGTTCCGCTTATCGCCGCGTTCTTTTGCGCCTATGCTTCGGCTCAAGTTAACTTTGGTGCGCCGATCGAATCCAATCCTCCGCGTGTCGTAACCCCAGAAGCGCAGGCGAACGATAACACGCAAGCACTTGGACAGCTCCTAGATGGTTTAAAGTCTCTCGGAGCCGAGCAGGCGCGACCGGGGTACAGTCAGGGTGTCATCGAAATGACAACTGATGAGACGTCCAGCAACCCAGCACAGAACATTTTGTCTCGCAAGTCGCTTGTCGGCAGCTTGCAGGCATTGCTCATGGTGTCGGTGCTTAGTTTAGCTCCGGCGATTCTACTTATGACAACGTGTTATGTACGCGTTGTCGTGGTGATGGGGCTCTTGCGCCAAGCACTCGGTACCGGCCAGCTTCCTCCAAATCAAGTCGTCACGTCGATCGCGATATTCATCACTTTGTTTGTGATGGCTCCCGTCTGGAATCGAGTCTACACCGATTCGATCCAGCCTTATACGGCCGAGGGCTCAGAGATGAGTGCCGAGCAAGCTTGGCAAGCCGGCGTGCAGCCGATCCGCGAGTTTATGTTTCAGCAGATATTCGCGGCGGGCAATCAGGACGATATCTATCTTTTCTACAGCTACCACAACGGGGAAAGCACGGTCGAGTACGAAGACGATGTTCCGCTGCACGTATTGCTACCCGCCTTCATGTTGAGTGAACTGAAGACTGCCTTCTTGATGGGCTTCATGATCTTCATGCCATTCCTGATCATCGATTTGATTGTTGCATCCGTCACGATCTCAATGGGCATGATGATGCTTCCCCCAGCGATGATTTCTCTGCCATTCAAGTTGCTACTATTCGTATTGGTTGACGGCTGGCATCTCGTTGTGGTGATGTTGCTCAAGAGTTTCGGAACAATCACGTAGGAAAGAAAGGGTGGCGATGAGTACAGCGGAAGCAATGGATTTTCTGCGCTCGGCGATCTTGCTGGCTATCGCCATCGGTTTGCCCTTACTACTTGTCGGCTTGATCGTGGGTGTGTTAGTGAGTCTGTTTCAGGCCATCACACAGATTCAAGATCAGACAGTAACGGCCGTCCCCAAGATCATTGCGATGGTGATTGCTTTGGTTGTCTGCTTGCCATGGATCGCAGAGCGGATGGTGGAGTACACCAAGTCGACCTATGAGCAAATTCCAACTGCGATTCGAAATTAGCGAGGAGGGGCGACGCAGGATGGAATCTGAGCTATGTCTCGCGTTACCAAAATTCTTAATGCAGAAGCCAGCTTGGGTGTTTGCCTGCATCATGTTGCGTTTGCTGCCGGTGACCATGTTTGCTCCGCCATTGCATTCGCAGGCTGTGCCGCGCAAGTTGCGTTTTCTGCTGGCGGCTCTGTTAAGTTTTTTGCTACTTCCGTCATCCCTGCAACTTGCGTCCCTGCCCACAAGTAGCGGAGAAATGTCAGCCGCGCTTGTTGGCGAGGTGCTGTTTGGTTTGCTACTTGGCAGCGTCTTCATGTTGAGTTTGTATGCGATGCAGCTAACCGGCCAGCTCGTAAGTCAGCTGTCAGGGCTGGATGGCTCGGCAAGTGGAGCATCGACAGATTCGGTTCAGTTACCAGCTTTGACACAATTGTTTGTGTGGATTGCACTCGTGGTCTTGCTGACATGTGGTGGCCATCGCTGGTGGATGCAAAGCTGTCTGGACAGTTTTCAGCAGTTTCCAGTTGGGCAGTGCCTTTTCGATGCAGCTTGGGTGCAGAGTTTACAAATCGCAGTAGGCGAGAGTTTTTCGTTGGGGCTGCGGTTGGCAGTTCCTGTTGGAATGGCTCTGCTGGTTTCGAATCTATTGATTGGTATGATCGCGCGCAGCCTTCCTCAAATCAATGTCTTATCCGTTGGCTTCAACGCGAACGTGTTGGTACTACTGTTTGCGCTACTCTTCACCCTCGGAGGGGTTAGCTGGACGTATCAGCATGAGTTGGCGACCTGGCTTCAGAACTACGGCCAAGTTGGAAACTGAGGACGAGTGACGTGACGGACTCTGAACGCAAAAACAATCCTACTCCGCGGCATCGCAAGAAGGCACGCGAACAAGGGCGCTATGCGCGCAGTGAAGATCTTGCCAACGCGATCATGCTGCTTGTTGCGATGAGCATACTTTGGTTCACGGGGCCGCGTATATTTGCAGAGCTCCAAGGTCTTCTGTCGCAGGCGTTGGAGGGGCGTCTTATCACAAAGGCGGAGCTTGTGGGGAGCTTTCAAGCCCTGCTACTTAGCGGTCTCATGTTGGTCCTTCCGATGTTAGCTTCTGTTCTTATCTCGGCAGTTATTTACCAGTGGTTTCAGTCGGGCTTTCAATTCATGCCTGGCCGGGTCACCTTCGATCCAGGTCGGCTTAGTTGGGCACGAGGTGCGAGTAAGTTAGCTAGCGGAGGCGGCATTCCCAAGGTTGGTTTTGGATTGCTCAAGATCGCGGTGCTGGCTTGCATCATCGGTTCGGACCTTTGGGCCAACGCAGACCAGGTTCTGCTGGCGTCCTCTTTGAGCACAGTATCGATGACAGGTCTGTTGGGGCAGATGCTACTCATATGTGGCTTTCAAGTTGCCGGTGCACTCATTGCGCTAGGGTTGCTCGAATACGCTTATCAATGGTGGAATTTCGAACGCTCACTCATGATGACCGACGAAGAAATGCGGGAAGACTTGAAATCTGAGAGCGATAATCCACAGCTGCTTGGACGACGCAATCAACTGCGCCAAGATCTTAGGGCGTAGGTTGATGCACTGTAGGCCGCGCTCGTTAGCAGGCTACATGGAGCTAGCGGTTCTAACTGCTAGCGCTGCGATAGGCTCCGAGAGCCGTGTTAAAGACCCAGCGGCTAACGAGAATGGAAACAGCCGCCGCCAACAACGTGAAGCCGGCGAGTGGCCATTCCCAGCTGGCTCGAGGTGTTAAGGGTTGAGCCAATAATCGGGCTGGTACATTCACAACGACAAGCACAGGAATCACGAAGGTGAAGATGAGCCAAAGTGGGAAACCCCAGCCCCGCGCGTAAATCTCCATTGGATAACGCGAGAAGTTAGTAATGTAGAACCAAAAGTCGTACAAAGTCTGGTTCCGGCCTAGCCAAACGCTCGTTGCGGCTAAACATATCATTAGACTGTAAAGGATCGAAACACCGCAGAAGATATAGAGCGGATAGAGCACCAGCATCGAGATTTCAAACTGCCAGGGGTTCTCAGGGCGTTGCATGAGTTGGCTGAGGCTAATGCCTAAAAGCATGAAACCGAGCACCAAGTTGGATAGGCTGGACCAGCTGACTTTGCGAAAGGAAATCAAGAACTGCGTGTCGATCGGCTTGAGCATTGCAAAGTCCAATCCACCAGTACGGATCAACTCGCTGAACTCTTCGGAATTGGGCATGAAAAACGCCTGAACGATCGAGTTGATAATCCAAGTCGTACCCATGAAGACGAAAAATTCGTACTTACCCCAGCCAGTCTGTTGGCCGATGGAAGAGGCGTGCTCGAAGATTATCCAATAGAAGCCGATGTTCATGAATGACCAAGCCAAACTGGAAATTGCTTCCAGGATGAAGTTGGTCCGAAACATCATATCCCGAACTAGCGAGTTGCGCGCAAAAGTCAGATAGACGCCGAGATAACTCGGGTGTTTAATTTTGTATTGGCTCGGCTTTGCACTGTTTTTTTTGTCGGTGTTGGCCATATCAACCTCCATATCCGCTGTAGCGCCGGACGCCGCGAGCATAGAGGAACCGGGCAACGGCGATCATCACTAGCAACCACAGGAATTCGATACCGACCTCGATCCATAATCGATCAGGATCTACCTTGCCTAAGAAAATCGCGGCCGGAAAATAAGCCAGATACCGAAATGGTAGATAGTCGACGATCGTCGCCCACGGACTTGGCAGCAAGTCGAGTGGAAACATGTGTCCGGAGAGGAAGAAGTTCAGCAGCATGTAGACGAACAGGAGAGAGCTGACTTCTAAAAACCAAAATCCGATCAGGCCAATGCAAAGATCTAGAAAAAAACCTAGCAGGAAGGCAAGAACTAGCGATATTGCAAAGGCGGCCATCGTTTCAGGCGTCGGCCAGCCATCGAAGTAGCTGCGGCAGAGGAAAAACACGAGAGCAAAGGGGAGGGTAGCGATTGTGTAGTAAGCGACCTTGTGAGCCAAGCGACCTAGCAGCATGAATCCGATCATGTCGATCGGTTGCACCAGATACTTCTTGATCTCGCCTTCGCGGATCTGTTTCGCTGTGACCGAGGCCAAGCCTGGCATACTGGAGAAGGCTCGACCTAGCATGGATAGCAGATAATAGGCAACCATGTTGCGGAAGGTGTAACCGACTAGCCTGCCTTCTTCTGCGTTGCCGCCCCCAACGGATTCAAACACAGCCCACCACAGAAAAATCTGAGTGACGATAGGCAGAAATCGCATTAGAGTGCCGAGAGCAAAGTCACCACGGTAAGCCAAGCGTTCCTCGAGCGCGGTGCGGAAGATCATCCACCAGCATGCAACTCGAGTTGTAATCTGCATTGCCTGCATTTCGCTACTCCGCCTTCTCGGGGGGGGCCGTGTACAATTTCGCGATTACTTCTTCCAGCGGTGGATCTTCAACGGAAATGTCGTCGACTTGATAATGCTGCAAGATCTCTCCGAGACTCTTTGTTGCATCGGCACGCGGGCAGCGTAGCGTGACACGTGGCAATTCAATGGATTCTACTGCTGCGAATCGCTCGAGGCCGTCAGCCGATTGTCCTTCAGCAAGTTGCAGTCTGAGGATTCTTTGTCCACTGAAGCTCTCGATGATGTCGTCCAGTGAGCCGTCGAATTGGATCTGTCCATCTGTGATCACCACTACGCGTTTGCACAACGCGGCAATGTCTTTCATATAGTGACTGGTGAGCAAGATCGTGATCTTCCGCTCGGCCTGATAATACTTCAGGAATTGCTGGATGTTGTGTTGAGCGATTACGTCCAGTCCAATCGTGGGCTCGTCCAAGAAGAGAACCTCGGGAGAATGGAGCAGGGCAGCGATCAACTCCATCTTCATGCGTTCGCCGAGCGAAAGTTCTCGGACGGGGCGGCCCAGAAGCCCGCGAACAGAAAGCAGGTCAGAAAGCTCGTCGAGCGAACGTTCAAATTCGTTCTTCTCGATTTGATAGATTTGCTGGTGCAGGCGAAAAGACTCTTGGGCAGGCAAGTCCCACCAGAGTTGGTTCTTCTGACCCATGACTAGAGCGAAACGCCGGCGATAGTCGTTGTTCCGTTCCCAGGGGACATGCCCCATGACGGTTGCATTGCCACTGGTAGGGTAGATAACACCCGAAAGAAGCTTGAGTGTAGTAGTCTTGCCAGCGCCGTTGGGGCCCAGAAAGGCGACGAATTCGCCTTGTTCGACCTTCAGATCAATTGACTTGACGGCGTCGACATTGCGATATTCACGTTTCCAAAGTCCTTGGATCGCGGCGCGCAATCCTTCTTGCTTCTGATAAACGCGATAGGATTTGGAGAGTTCAGAGATTTCGATGATGGTCATACCGGCAGGATTATAGATCCCCGGCTAAATTGGACCAGCACGTAAGGCGACTCTCGAGCAGAGCGGGAGCAAAAGATTGGTTCAGAAGAAAACAGGAAACAAAGCATGGTGATGAGAATCGGATTAGGGCACGATACGCACCGCTTGACTGCAGGCGGGCCGCTGCTGCTGGGAGGCGTGAAGATTGAGTTTGATTTTCACTTGGACGGACACAGCGATGCAGATGTTTTGCTGCATGCCATTACTGACAGTTTGTTAGGCGCGGCCAACTTGGGCGACATCGGCCAACTGTTTCCAGACACGGCGGAGGAGAACAAAGGCAGGGACTCTGCGGAGATGCTCAGCCTGGCTTTTGAGAAAGTAAAGCAAGCGGGCTGGAGTGTGGCCAATCTTGATTGTGTGGTTCTGGCAGAGCGCCCGAAGCTGTCGCCGCACAGGGAGGTGATCTGTGCTCGCATTGCTGAGATCCTGGGTATAGCGTCTGAGCAAGTTGGACTGAAGGGAAAGACTGGCGAGAAATCCGGTGAGATTGGCCAAGGCAAAATCATGCAAGCGATGGTGGTTTGTTTGTTGGAAAGGTAGGTAGAACTTCGAGGAAAGGAATGCCTAAGGGAGACGAAAAAAGGCAGCCCTGAGGCTGCCTTTCGTTATTTTGGGACGGGCTAGGTGCCCATGCGACTACATCTCGAGTGACCAGCCTTCGCGATACTCGCGGTGTACGAACTTGTTGACTGATTCGTCGTTGGTGCACTTCAGGTTCTTGGCGTCCCACTCGTAGCGCTTGCCGACTTCCCCCCCACGAAGGGCCAGGATACCGACGAGCATGGTTTCGGTCAGACGGCCAGCGTAGCCAAAGTTGGACATAGTGCCGGTCTTATATTCACCAGTGATCGACTTGACGAATTCCCACTTCTGACGCTCATCGTTGCTGCCTTCGTATGGAATACGCGGAATACTTTGCTCTGGCAGTTTGTAATCCTTAGTGACTTCACCGTTGCGGATGAAATCGAAGCGTGCACCGTAGTCGTCAGGCGAGAAGATGGTGCCTTCGGAGCCCACGACAACTGCACCGCTAGTCTTCCGGCGAAGTTTACCAGCCTTCTGGTCAGCGATTCTTTGCTGGAATCGTTCTGGTAGTTGCTCCAGAATTTCATCTGGTGGCAAGTTACCTCCGTCGTACCAATAGAAATCCGTTGCAGCCAAGCCTTCTCGCTCGGGGAACTCAAACTTCAGAGTTGAAGTCGATGGGAATTGCTCGTTGTCGACAATGCCCGAGTTGGCTACCGCGGTCACCGACGTTGGATCCCAAAGCTTTAGAGCCATGACTGGCATGTTGGTGGTGTGGCAAGCCATGTCACCCAATGCACCGGTGCCGAAGTCGATCCAACCACGCCAGTTAAAGCGGTGGTACGCATCCTTAACGTAAGGACGCATTGGAGCAGGGCCGATCCAAGACTCCCAATCCAATGTCTCTGGGATTGGATCCGAGCCTGCTGGACGTCCAGCACCTTGTGGCCAAATCGGACGGTTCGTCCAAACGTGAACTTCTTTGACTTCACCAATCCCACCAGACTGAATCAGTTCCACCGCCGTGCGAAGACCATTTTCGCTGGTGCCCTGATTGCCCATCTGTGTGACAACGCCCATCTTGGCTGCAGTCTCGCGAAGCATGCGAGCTTCCTTGATGGACCAGGTCAGTGGTTTTTGGCAGTAAACGTGCTTCTTGCGATTCATCGCCATCATGGCTGCCGCAGCATGAGTGTGGTCAGGCGTGCTAACCGTGAAAATATCGACCTTGTCACCCAAGGCTTCGATCATTTCGCGGTAGTCTGTGTACTGCTTTGCGTCGGGGAACTCGCGTCCCTTCTTTGTCAGTGTTAGCTTATCGACGTCGCACAAGCCTGCGATTGCAACTTCTTGACCACCGATATGGCTGGTGTCGCTACCACCCTTACCACCGACTCCGACGCAAGCTGCTGCCAACGACTGGAGCGGAGAGGCTTTGAGTTTCGGCTGGAGGCCGGTGCCTGCCCAGACGCCTGCTCCGATGGCAGCCGACTGGCCTACAAATTGACGACGATTTTTTCTTTGTGACATTGGAACCTCTGTAGGTTGGAATGGAGGAGGCAATGGGGAATGTTTGGATGCAAGCGGCACAGGCCGCGATTGAAGCCTAATAGTATACGTAGAATCCCGCCCTAAAACAGTCTTCGTGGTTCGGTTCCTGCTCGCGTGGGCAGTAGGTAGCCAAAACTACGTTCGGTGCTTCGCTGCTTTCTCGTCCCTGGCTGCGCACGAAAAACTGCATATTCATTAGGAGATGGTAGAGTTGAAGTGGAGGCCCAATCCCCAAGAAAACGGCTACCCTTTTGGCGAATCGCGTTGGTTCGAGTACCCTAGAGCTTTTAGTTCCCACCTCAATTCGGACTTAGCACCCTCTGCCAAGTCTTTATTCCTTGACCACCAGATCTTCGCTCGGAGTAACACGTGCGGTCTCCTTATTACCTGCTCTCAGTTCGGCAATCTCATTTGGCCTTCGCTCTCCTGCTTTTGGGTGGAGTGACGCTGCTAAGCGGCTGTAATCAAACGAACTACGACGATGTGCCAGAGCTAGCGGCAAGCGTTGATGACAACCTTGGTCCAAAGGAACCTATTTTTTCTCGAGATCCGGCTGCGACTGAGGCAGACGAGCCAAAGGGAGTCAAATCACCGCAGGAACCGAAGGCTGAAGTGGATGTAGATCCAATTCCGCCCGCACCAGAGATAAAACCTGAGCCGAAGCCTGAACCCCAAAAGGATGACCCAGAAGCGATCCGTTTATTGACAGAAGCTGGATTTGCACTCACAGAGAGTTCAGCTGGTGACGTAATCGAAGTCAGCGTTGATCGTCGTGAGGAGTCTGGCGATCTGATTGAGCTGCTGGGAAAGCTGCCCAAGATCAGCTCATTGAAGCTTTCTGGGAGTGGAATCAAGGATGTGGGGTTCACTGCACTTGAGTCACTTCAGGAGATTAAGAAACTGGATCTAGAGGGGTCACAGATCTCCGATGTTGCTTTGGAGTCAGTTGGAAAACTCCAAAACCTCGAGATTCTTTCTCTTCGGCTGACAAGCGTTTCAGACGCAGGGCTTAGCAGTTTGGTTTCGGCCAAGAAGCTTCGAGCACTCGACCTGCGAAACTCCAACATCACCGATGACGGTATGGGGGCGATCGGTCAGATGAGTAATCTGGTCGACTTGCAGCTCGAGCGTGCAAAAATCACGACTCCTGGCCTTAAGAAGATCGAAGGACTGAAAAAACTGCGGTCCTTGAATTTAAATACAATTGGAATCACAGACGAAGGATTAGAAGTTCTCGGTAAGATCAAATCGATCGAACAGATCCAGCTTGATAACGCACTCGTGACTGATGCTGGTATGAAGTATCTTGCCAGCTTGCCGAATCTGAAGCGACTTCGAATCCGCTACTGCGACGTCACGGGCGAGGGTATGAAGGAGTTTGCTGGCGCGAAGAAACTGTCGCGTTTGGAACTACGGGACACCTCTGTTGGCGATGATGCGATGGAAGTGATTGCTGGAATGCCAGCTGTAACCTACCTTGAGCTCAATGAATGCCGGCTAGTCAGCAGTGAGGGCTTTCAGAAGCTAGGTACCCTCAAAGAACTCAAAGAACTCCACCTCTGGGAAACCAAGTTCGATGACGCGTCACTCGAAGCGATCAGCGGATTGTCGAAGTTGGAGAACCTGAATTTGGAAGCCACCAAGATCTCGAACAAAACGGTGAAGGTGTTGGCCGGTTTCAAGAACTTGACGAAGCTCAACATTGCAGGCACTCGTCTAGATGATGACGCCGCGCCTGTTCTTAAAACCTTGCCGAAGTTGATCTGGATCAACGTTGGAAACAGCTCGATGTCCTACTACGGAATCGACGAGCTGATTGATTCTAAGGAGACTTTGGAAGTCATCGAGTAGGTCGTGTTTGCTTTTGCGGCTCGCTCAAGGCGAGCGGGCCGTCCTTCAGGGCTCTTCTGCGCAATACTCAGGAGTGTAACAGCTTAAGATCGCGTACATCTTGAACTGAAATTCTAGAAAATGTGGCTTGGGTAAACCCTTGGATCGCTGGGGCCAGTTTGTCTCACGTCGACGTTCAAGCATTCGTGATGGAATATTCGAGGCGATCCGATGCGCAATCGTTTCGGTCCTCGGTGGGAACGCTTCCATGCATATGAGTGCTTCTTGAAGCGATACCAAAGTAGCTGGTCGAACCACCCGTGGTAGAAGGGTTTTAGAGGGATTCTTGTCGGGTTTTTGTTGAGTGTAGTTGTACTGGCGATGCCTTCGAGCCAATCTCGAGGTGAGAGTTCTAGCCGCGATCCGATTACCATGGGTTGGCAATTACCATAGCTTGGTAATTCAATTCGCTGGATGGAGCAGCGGACCGAGCCCAACTCGATTCTTCGAGTTTTAGAACAAGGCCGCTATCTAGATAGCTCAGGATTTCAGGCCCACTATACGAAGAAGAAGGAGCCAATGACTTGCGTTGCTTATGAAACACCACCATCGGTTTTTCTATGATCACAAAAGCCGAGTGCTCGAATTTTTAACCTGTCAATTCACAAGTTGCAAACTTTGAAAACGTCTCAATATGACAGTCGCGGAGCGAACACTCTAATTTATCGGCATCACAACCGAGCGTCCGTTTAGTGATGAATAGGATACGTACTTTCAGCATAGCGGCTGATTTACGTCGTTACGGGAAAATTGGGGCAGAAACAGCACTTGATGGCGGTAGGTTCATGCTGCTGCTGGTAAGAAAGTGAGGATCGAATTCACGCCTTTGTCGACGAATGATGACGCCAAAGGGCGTGCAGAGAAAGCATTCTACTTCGGTTTCGCAAAAACCCACTCGAACCCGCCTTGTCGCCAGTCAGTTTTAGGCCTGAGTTCCTTGTAGCAATTCCTGAACTAGTGACATGGAATTTGCCAACGCAGACGAACAACCGCTACCACCGGATTTATACGGATTTACGGCTTAGATGGACGGTGCATGAACGGATTCACAACTGCATTTTGACTTCGGCACAAGAACGTCCCGCGGCACTAGACGATTCATAGAATGGTCCCTGGGTGGGAACCCATGTTTCTCCCATTTTCTTATCAGGTCTAAAGAGCATGTTCCGAGCTTTCTTCTTCGCCGTAGGAATCATGTTGCTGATCGTTGGCATCGAATGCATGTTCATTGACAGCGCGACGTTGGGACAAGCAAAAGTGGAGCAAGTGAAAGTCGGCGGGGGCTGGATGCAGGAGTCGCAGACCGTCGAAGTGGCCAAGGGTGGACGCAAAGTCGATCCCCCCGAGTGGATGCCTTGGAGTCTGATTTTCTCTGGAGCAGTAGTCCTACTATACTCCTTCAGCCTCCCCTCGCGGTGGGGTAATCCTGGTGGTTGATGTCTCATTTTGAAGCAGTGTTCCACTGTTTCTAGGGAGTTCACGCATACTTCGCTGATTTGATCATTGACGTGTCATAGCTGCACGCCTACATTTCTACATCCACCCCCGCTAATGCAGGCCCTCCTTTGTATTAGCGATACTGATAAGGGTAGCGATTTGGGAAAGTTCTACGATGCAGCTGCGGAATCTAAGAGTCTTTTGTGATGTTGTCGCTCGACACAGCTTTTCAAAAGCTGCGGAAGACAACTCGATGACTCAGAGCGGCGCTAGCCAGGCCGTTCAGCAGCTAGAAGAGTATTTGCAGGTGAAGCTGATTGATCGCCGTAAGAGACCTTTTGTACTTACTACGGAAGGCAGGGTTTTTCATCAGGGCTGCCTGAAAACATTGCGGCAGTTTGATTCTCTGGCGGACGAAGTTCGGGCGGTTGGACACGAGGTGGAAGGCCGAATTGCGATCGGATCCATCTACTCTGTTGGGCTAAGTTACCTGCCGGACATCAAAAAGGCCGTTAGTGCCGAGTTTCCCAAGGCTGAGGTTCGGTTTCAATTTGGACACCCAGATGAGGTGTATCGATTGGTCGAGCAGGGCAGCGTGGATTTCGGTTTGGTCAGTTATCCTCTCGCACAGAAGGGTTTCACGACCATAGAATGGCGGGAGGAGCAGATGATTCTGGCAGCTACTCCTGACCATCCACTCGTCGGGGCCGGACCAGTTTCCATTTCTCAGTTGTCTTCCCAGTCGCTGGTTGCCTTTGCCCCCAATCTGAGGATTCGGCACGAGATCGACCGTTACCTCCGCCAATTGGGGGTCACGATGCAGATTGCTGCCGAGTTGGACAACATCGATTCCGTGCGGCATGCAATGGAAGTCAACGCAGCCGTGGCCTTCCTGCCTCGGCCGTCAGTCCAAGAAGAAATCGAAAAACGCAATGTCGTCGAGCTGGAATGTCCCTGGATATCGATGACTAGGCCGCTGGGAATCGTACAAAGAAAACACGAGCCGCTAAGCAGGACGGCTCGCGAAGTGATGGATCTTATCGCTCGCAGCAGCCAATCTGCGTTGGCGAAGTCGATCGAGTCGGGGCCGCATCTAGCTGGCTGAACCGCTTAAGCATCCGGCCGTGTAGGGCTGGATTCCGATCGAAACACTTAGATAAAAACAATTGATAAAGAAAACGAAGTAGAGATGAATGGTAGGGAAAAGGATGAATCAACCATATTTGCCGGAGAAGCAAGGACTCTATAGCCCGGAATTCGAGCATGATTCCTGCGGTGTGGGCTTTGTCGCTCATATCAAAGGCCAGGCTTGCCATGAGAATATCCGAGATGCACACGTTTTGTTGATGGCGATGGAGCACCGCGGTGGCTGCGGCTGCGAAGACAACACGGGTGACGGCGCGGGGATGCTCACTGCCTTGCCGCACGACTTTATTACCAAGGTCGCCAAGGAAGAACTTGGGGCCGATCTCCCAGCGCCAGGTCAGTTTGGAGCGGGAATTGTATTTCTGCCAACGGAGCCGGGTGAACGCGACAAATGCAAGGCAGCGGTAGGCGCCCTCGTCGAGGAATGCGGTCAGCAACTGGTCGGTTGGCGCAACGTGCCTCAAGCTACCGAAGAAGCCAACATTGGCCCAGCCGCTCGCAAAGCCGAGCCCTTCATTGAAATGCTGATTGTCGCGGCAGGCGAAGGCTGCGAAGGCGAGGAGTTCGAACGCAAGTTGTACTCCATTCGCAAGCGCAGTTCGCACTTGCTGCGTACGGATGAAAGTCTCACCCAGCGCAAGCTGTTCTACATATGTAGCCTGTCCACGAAAGTCATCATTTACAAAGGGATGCTAACGACCGCCCAGGTTGTGCCGTACTATCCCGACCTACAAGATCCAGACTACAAAACGCACCTGGCCATGGTCCACTCGCGTTTTAGCACGAACACATTTCCAAGTTGGGATCGTGCGCAGCCATTTCGCTTCATGAGCCACAATGGTGAGATCAATACCCTGCGCGGAAACAAGAATTGGATGACTGCCCGCGAAGGCACGATGGAAGGCGAGTTGTTCGGTGGTGATTTGGAGAAGTTGTTTCCAGTCATTGAGCCAGATTGCAGCGACTCTGGGACTTTCGACAATGCCCTGGAATTCCTGCTGATGAATGGCCGCAGTTTGCAGGAAGCCGTCATGATGATGGTGCCTGAAGCTTGGCAAAAGCACGATACGATGCCTGAGAACAAGCGGGCATTTTACGAATATCAATCCTGTATGATGGAGCCTTGGGACGGCCCCGCCTCGATTAGCTTTACAGATGGAAAATACATTGGAGCAGTGCTGGATCGCAATGGTCTGCGTCCGAGCCGTTACTATCTGACGCATGACGACCGAGTGATTATGGCCAGCGAAGTGGGGGCACTTCCGGTTGATCCAGCCAATGTCAAAGCCAAAGGTCGGTTGCAGCCAGGCCAGATGTTCCTGGTGGACTTCGAGCAAGGGCGTTTGATTCCAGACGAAGAGCTCAAGCAAACTTTCGCCGACAAGCAAAACTATCGTGGCTGGCTAAATGAACAACGTATTCAGTTGTCTGATCTGCCAATTGCGTCGGAGTCACATGGCTTCGAGCCTGATACCTTGCTCGCTCGCATGCAGGCCTCGGGTTTCACCACCGAGACCATGCAGTTCATGCTTATGCCACTGATTCGCGACAAGAGAGATCCAGTCGGCTCGATGGGTAACGATAGCGCTTTGGCTTGCCTGAGTGACAAGCCGCGGATGTTGTACGACTACTTCAAGCAACTATTTGCACAGGTGACAAATCCGGCGATCGATTCCATTCGCGAAGAGATCATCATGTCGCTGGAGTGCTACATTGGTCCTGAAAAGAATCTCCTTGCAAGTAGCCCCGAACACTGCCATCGCTTATTGATTTCGCACCCAATTCTGTCCAATGAAGAGCTCGCCGCGCTCAAGCAAATGGACCATCGCAGTTGGAAATCGAAGGAGATCGATATCACTTTCGACCGTTCCTCTGGCAAGGAAGGTATGCTCGCCGCTCTTGATCGGATTTGTTCTGAAGCCGAGCAAGCGATACGTGACGGCTTCAGCTTGGCTGTTCTTTCCGATCGCGCTCTTTCGCATGATCGAGTTGCCTTGCCAGCTTTGCTAGCGTCAGGCTGTGTGCACCACTACTTGGTGCGCAACAATCTGCGCACGCAAATCAGCTTGGTGCTTGAGTCCGGCGAAGCGCGCGAAGTGCATCACTTCTGCTTGCTAGTCGGCTATGGCATTGATGCGATCAATCCGTACCTTGCTTTCGAATCCCTCTGGCAGGCACGTCGCGATGGGATCATCGACACCGAAGAGTTCAGCGACGACGGCAGAGTCGTCGCAGCTTATAAGAAGGGCGTTGCTAAGGGCATGCTCAAAGTCATGGCCAAGATGGGTATCTCGACTTTACAGTCTTACAAAGGTGCCCAGATTTTTGAAGCAGTTGGCCTAAAGGATGAGGTGATTAACAAGTGCTTTACGCACACTCCCAGCAGGGTGCAAGGCGTTGATTTTGAGATCTTGGCCGAAGAAACGCTACGTCGTCATGCGCTTGGCTTCCCGATTCGCGAAGACTTCCAGTTGCCAACGCTGCCGAACCCTGGTGAGTATCATTGGCGAGCCGAGGGCGAGAATCATGGTTGGACGCCAACGCGGATTTCTAACCTGCAAGTTGCGGCGCGAACGAATAATTCGGACGCTTACGATCGCTTTGCTGCAGAGATCAACGAGGAGAATCGACGTCGCTGCACTCTCCGTGGTCTATTGAAATTCAAGGAGAACGTGAATCGCGGACCGATACCATTGGAAGAGGTTCAGTCAGCGAAGGAGATTGTAAAGCGTTTTTGCACTGGGGCGATGAGCTTCGGTTCGATTTCGGCAGAGTCCCACGAGACCTTGGCAATTGCCATGAATCGACTGGGCGGAAAGAGCAACACTGGCGAAGGTGGCGAAGATCCTCAGCGATTCTTGCCACTTGAAAACGGTGATTCTAAGCGATCCGCAATCAAGCAGATCGCATCCGGGCGGTTTGGTGTGACGGCGAACTACTTGACTAACGCCGACGAATTGCAGATCAAGATTTCTCAGGGCGCGAAGCCAGGTGAAGGCGGTGAACTACCGGGCCACAAAGTTGATGAGAACATTGCCAAGATTCGTTACTCGACGCCTGGCGTGGGCCTAATCAGTCCTCCACCGCACCACGATATCTATTCGATTGAGGA
>PKCQ01000580.1 GCA_002862265.1 Planctomycetaceae bacterium
GGCGAAGCGGAAAAAGAAAAATAGTCGCTGGAAATGGGGTGCAGGAATAAATGCAAAGAGCAGAAACCTTAAAATGATCCCGTCAACTTGACCACCCTCCTAGCCATCCCACCCAACCGAGTTCGTCATGCCTAACCATTCAAAAACGATATCACGTCGAAGCGCACTCACTACTGGCGTCGCGAGCACATCTACCGTCTGGCTTTCTCGCCATGGCCGTGCCGTAAGCCATAGCACGTTGCGGAAACCCTCACAGGTTGAGTTCAGCGTTATCAGTAAAACGCCTCACCTTTACTGCGGCTGGCCCACGGTGACTCGACGCGGGAATGGCGATCTGTTTGTCGTTTGGTCAGGCGGTCGAGAAGCGCACGTTTGTCCCTTTGGTCGTGTCGACATGATGCGATCGACGGACAACGGCAAGACCTGGACTTGGCCGCGAACACTGCTGGATGGCCCGATGGATGATCGCGATGCGGGAATTGTGGAAACGGCTAGCGGAGCTTTGCTTGCGACCACTTTTACGTCAGACGCATACTGGCACTACACATTGAAAGCCGCCAGCCAGCGTGCGCCAGGTTCGGAGGGAGCATGGTCTGCCGAAAAGATGAGCCGCTGGATGAGTGTCCACAATCGGATCACCGATGCGCAGCGCAGTAAAGAACTCGGGCAATGGATGATTCGTTCCACGGATGGCGGAACCACATGGTCCGAGCGTTACTCCAGCATCGTCAACAGTCCGCATGGGCCGATCCAACTTTCTGATGGCCGTCTACTCTATGCGGGAAAGGAACTGTGGACGGGCGAAAAGCGGGTGGGTGTCTGCCAATCCACCGACGATGGCCAGAGCTGGCAGTGGCTAGCAGATATTCCGGTGCGTGAAGGCGATTCGAGTGCCGAGTACCACGAGCTGCATGCGGTGGAGGCACCTAGCGGCAAGATTGTCGTCCATATTCGCAATCAAAATCCGAAGAATGATCGCGAAACACTTCAGGCTGAATCGAGCGACGGCGGCAAGACTTGGAGTGTCCCTCAGTCCATCGGCGTCTGGGGACTGCCTTCGTTTCTATTGAGGCTCCGAGACGGAAGACTCTTGATGAGCTACGGTCACCGGCGAGCCCCGCTTGGCAATCAGGCTCGAATCAGTGAAGACGAAGGCAAGAGCTGGAACGAAGCGATTGCAATTTCAGCTGATGCAACAAGCGGTGACTTGGGCTATCCCAGTACGGTGCAACTAAATGATGAGAGCCTTTTGACAGTATGGTACGAAAAGCTTCAAGGCTCTTCCCATGCGGTGCTACGACAGGCTCACTGGTCCCTGTAATCGCTGGAACTGCCGGTCCTGCTGCGTCCTTCACGGATGCAACTTTTATCGTACGAAACGCTGCTGACGACACCGAAAGGTTCTTCTACCTCCACTATTAACTCCAGCTCTTGAGCTCCCGTCACCACGTAGGTTCGCACGCTTGAGAGCTGGACCGGCTTGCCTCAACGATTCGTGGCCACACCTTGCTCGTTAACTTCCAGCATCAATGCATCAGGCCATACCAGCGTCTGGGACTTAAGCAATTCGAGATCCTTGGCAGTCAACACGCCGCCCGATTGCTAACCTTCTGATCGTCGACATTCCTCGCTAATGAGATTCGTGATCGTTCTTGTAAATTCAAGACTGTACTTCGTCGCTTGGCGTTCCAAATCCGGGGCCTTACACACGTAGGTACTAATCGTGAGCAGGCCAAGGATATGCCTGAATCCGAATTGCCATCGCGTTTGGCCGTTGGGAAAAGAGTTCAGTAAAGCAGTGATTGATTTCCGTCATTAATCAATGACTTCAGAACCTGATTTGCGGAGGTTCATATCACGGTGCTCCTACACAGGTCGGAGATTCTCTTCAATGGGGTGAACGGATGCATCGCGATGTTTAGCTGTCGGGTGGTCCAAAACAATGAGCATATTGTGAATTCCCGCATGATAATTTTGAGCCGCATCTCGAAAGTGAGCGAGATACCCTGAAAATCGCTCCTCCAGCTCCGGGGCAATGCGTTGCCCCATTACCCAGGCTAACTTTGAAATCGATAGTTGCGGGTCAAGAGTGTCTGATCAACTTCCTACCGCATTCATGATGCGTCAGTCGATTCGTTGGGCTCAAGGAACACTGTGGCACGAGTCTTCGCCTCCACATACTGAACGATCGTGTCAATTGCCCCTCCGCTTACAGAGCCATTCAATTCGGTAGATTCGAGCACTCGAGATCCTGCTTCAGGTATTGATTCCAATTCCTGGTCTGGCATGTCCTGCATTTCTTCCTCAGCCGAGGGCAACTTCGTTAAAATCAAGTTGCTTGTCCCCGCTGTCCCAATTGTGAGTCTAAACCTATGATTTTTCGACGCCGAACAATTCTATCTATTGTTGCTTGCTTGCTATTCTTATTGCCGGTTTTACGTGCCGATGAGCTGGGTGAGCATGGATTCGCCAAGTCAGGCGATGTCAAAATTCACTATGTGACCGCTGGTGAAGGCCCTCTGGTAGTCATGATTCATGGCTTTCCGGACTACTGGTACACGTGGCGAGAGCAGATCCCCGCCTTGTCAAAGCACTTTCAAGTTGTAGCCATCGACCAACGCGGATATAACAATAGCTCGCAACCTGAGGGCGTGGAGAATTATGCTATGCCGAAGTTGACGGCAGACGTCAAGGCAGTCATCGAGCATTTTGGGAAGAAGAAGGCTACGGTGGTCGGTCACGATTGGGGCGGAGCCGTCGCTTGGGATTTTGCAATGCGCTATCCCGAAATGCTTGAACGCTTGGTGATCCTGAACTTGCCGCATTTCAATGGCTTGACACGTGAGCTAGCAAACAATCCTGACCAACAAAAAGCTTCGGCCTACGCTCGGCGTTTTCAGCAGCCCGAAGCGGCCAAAACTCTCACTGCCGAAGGAATCTCTTTCTGGGTCAAAGATGCTGATGCAAAGAAAAAGTATGTTGAGGCTTTCAAGCGTTCTTCCTTCGAAAGCATGCTGAACTACTACAAGGCCAACTACCCACGCGAGCCATACGAAGAACAGGTCGAGGCGGACAAGGTCAAATGTTCAGTGCTGATGATCCACGGCCTCGAGGACACGGCGCTGCTGCCCGGAGCACTGAATGACACCTGGCTCTGGCTCGAAAGTGATTTGACGCTCGTTACTCTACCCGGCGCAGGACACTTTGTGCAGCAAGATGCTGCCGCGAAAGTTACCGACACCATGCTGCGCTGGCTAAAGCCGTAGTGTTACGTGGCAAGATTATTCTCGAAAACCCACCAAAATGGCTGGCAGGGAATTTACAGAGCCAAATTGGCGGATAAGAGTGTATTTTCGGCACAGATTTCAGTAAGAACGCCCGCGAATTGGCAAGATGGACGAACATGCACATTTAATGGACGATAGCGTGTTCTTGCACGTCGCCAATGTGATTTATCTTTGTTCTTATTCCGTCCGCGACATCCTTTGATTGCGAGCATTGACCGTGCTTGCAATGCTGCTGGCGGGAGCTTGCTACTGGACTTGCAGTCAGTACGGTGCCTTGGGTTGGCAAGGTGCTTTTCTAGCAATCAACATTTTCCAGATCGGGCTGCTTATCTACGAACGGCGGCCCGTCAAATTGTCAGATGTCGAGCAGCGGTTGCATGATGGCCCGTTGAGCACCCTTACGCCACGCCAGGTTCAATGCGTCAATAATGCTGCAGAATGGCAGACTATCGAGTTTGGCGAGGTCCTTCTCGAAGAAGACCAGCCGCTTGAGCACTTGATCCTGCTCCTTTCCGGACAGGCCAAAGTGGTCAATCAGAAACGCGAAATTGCTCTGATCGAATCCGGCCAGTTTTCTGGTGAGATGAGTTTTCTCACGGGCGGAAACATCACGGCTTCTGTCGTTGCTCTCGAGGCGATCCTATACGCTCGATGGACAAAAAACTACATTGAGGATCTAATGCAACGCGACCAAGAACTTGGTACGGCTCTGCAAGCCGCCCTTGGTACGGATCTTGTTCGCAAACTGGTTCGAAATCGAAACAACCTCTTGCAAGCGGCTGACGAATAGTTCTTCCGTAAGCTCTACCAAAAATAGCCTACAGGAATGTCAGCGGGTTCTTGTTTTCGCGATGCATTTGCTCAAGAGCAGCAGCGGATGCGTCAGGCAAAATCGCCCATGCCGTCGGAGCGTCACGATGCATCGCATCCAGCTGCAGATGGGCGTGAGAGAGGACGTGATCGGCGGAGCATTGCCGAGCTTCTGAAGCAGGTCAGAAGCACAAGTCAGCAAACAGTTGGGTGGATGGAGAAGCCGTGGTGGCGAGCAGAGGCTTTGCAACCAATTTCGTCTACTGCTCGAGGCATTCCGACCAGTTTCGATGACTTGATTCAGCTCGCTCTGATCAATTCGGCTAGGCTCAAAATTGCGAAACTTCTACACCGAATTCGACGCACCGCCGTGACCGAGGCGGATGCCGAGTTCGATTGGAAGTTCCCCTAGGGGACACACTCGTGTGATTCGAGATGCGTTGTTAATTTTGTTGACGTTGAAAACGCTTCCAGCTCTTCTTCGCCTGCCCTCTATTCTCTTGCGTACGCGAGAGCTGCCTATAGATCGGCTTCGAACGCTGCACGATGGCTCTCCTCCGCGTTGGCCAATTCAGTAGCTAGCACTCGAGCTTGCATGACGTAGCCCTCCTTCCAAGCTTTGCTGGGACTCGCATCGGCGCTGCATGCGAAATGCTCTTTCAGCAGTCTGAAGGCTGATTCGAGATGTTCCTTCGCGGCAGGCAGATCCTCTGTGGCAAAGTATGCTTAAGGACGCCCTTGCCCTTTGAGAAATGTCGCAGCACTTCGTTGGGCACAATCCTGGCAACTCAATCGCGAAAGAGCCCTTGGCATCGGCCATATTCTAGTGACTCGATGCCGTAAAGAAACGCAGCAAGACTTCCTGCGTCACGTCAGCTGCATCACTTGGCTGGAGCGCGTAGGCGACAAAATTTATATACCGAGGGGCTGTAGGCCTCGCTATAGGTTGTCCAGGCTCCGGAGTCTTGATGGTCACGCAACCAAAGGAGCAGATTTGGAGGAGTTTCGACGTCAATCTGTCGGGGCAATTGAGTTACCTTCGCGATCCGCGATTCTTGCAGTTGGGCGAAGAAAAATTGCACAGTCCAAAGCATGGCAACGCGAAAATCCGGTTTCTCACGGCCAACATGCCACATCCTCGACCTCGCGAATTGCTAGCTTTGGGGGGCTTGGGCTGCCGGCGAACAAGGCCCAAAGACATAGCATTTGTAGATTTGAGTGTGGGAGGAGCATCCTGCCTGTAGTGCTCGCAATCTGGGAGATCCGCTTGGTCGATCTTGGGGAGAACTGACAAGCTAGAAGCTGATCCCGCGCGGAGAGCTCGAATAGATCGACAAGCCGCTACGAAATCACGCCACGATCTAGGACGGACAGACGTGGGCGGAATGGGGCAATCCTGCTATAACCAGGACCGAGGTGCCAAGTATTTCTTGGTCTTGGCAAAGCGACTTGATGCAACAGCCTTTGAACGCGCCACACACACAAGATCCCAAGGACGCCGGAATGAGCCGGCTGCCGTGAAGACACATGGAAGAAGTCCCTTTCGAAGACCGTCACGTACCCCAGTCTGAGATTCACTGGGCACGTTCAGCTTGGTGGTGGATTCCCCTATCACGGTCTCCGCAGCCATCGATCAAAATGACGACTCTCGTCCTTAGCTTGCTTGCGATGTGGGTCGCCCAATTGGGAATCTGGCTGGGTGTCATGCTATTCAGCCCGGCAGATAGTGATGGGCAAGAGTGGTCCTTTGGTTGGAACAGTTTCTCTAGCGAACAATCCGCCTTCGTTGCAGAGCAAACTGAAATTGTTGCGTCAACTGAGTTCGCAGAGCAATCTCGAAATGGTGTCTGGCCCAACTTCCCGGGGATCTCCTCGCCGATTCTTGCTTGGCTTTCGAATGGCTATAGGAGTGTGGCCGGCTTGGAGCCGGGACCGAAGTCACTAGCATTCCTGTCCTTCGTAGCACTCTGGTTGACATTGTCGTTTTCCTTGTTGGGCGGTGTCTTGGCTCGCCGTGCCATGGTGGAGCTGGGGCAACAATCCATTGCTCCCTGGGGAGAATCCTTCGCGATCCTCTTTGGCCGCTGGCTCAGTTTTCTTTGGGCAACAGGCATGCACTTGGTGGGCTTGGTGGGCTTGCTCCTGCCCTTTGCACTTCTGGGATTGCTAGCTCGAGCCGGTAGCATCGGAGCCACCATTGCCGGGATCTGCTTGCTTATTGCTTTCCCTTTGGTCTTCGCGGTGGGACGCTTGATGATGAGTATGGTGTTCTGCTATCCACTGAGCGTCTGCGCTATTGCTGCAGAAAAGAAAGCTGATGCCTTTGAAGGCTTTTCTCGCTCCAATGCCTATCTGTTCCAACGGCCTGTGGTCGCCGTACTTTGCGTGCTGGTGCTCATGCAAGTTGGCTTGGTCGGTGAGCAACTGGTGCTCTGGACGCTGAGCTTCGGTTGGGCGCTGATCAGCGGATTGTTTCTGTATGTTGCGGGGAATGAGCGACAAACAGCAGTTGCCTATGTAGAAACTGGTAGCCTGTTCATCGGACAATTACTTAGTGCCTATTGGTTCAGCTTCTTCTGGTCTGCGAGCGCTGCGGTGTATCTAATTCTTCGTCGTAGCGTCGACAGCACAGAGTTGCACGAAATCGATTCCATCGAAGACCCGGTCGAAACCACCTTGCCCGAGATCCCTCGCACTCCGCCAGATTCGACGTCAGTCGAATCGGAAGCGACCAAAGCTTCTGAAGATGAGACGAACGAGCCTGATTCGGCTTCACCAGAGGCTGAGAAGTCAGAATAAGCGCAAGTTCGCCTGGTTCATTCGAAATCAGGATGCCCCTCTCGGCGTCGCAGGTAAATCTCTCACGACCAAGTTGCTCGATGCCATATCCACTTGTCTGCTTTGGGGACCAGTTCAGGACGGTGCATTTGCGGAGCAAAATTCGCCCAAGATTGGAACTCCAATCCACTTGGTAGCTGGCCGGAAGGCTCAACGTGAGCCAAAATGGAGTGATGTCCACTCTTCCGAGCCTCACCCGACTTCCACTGCTATGTCTTCGCTCTCTGTTTGCGAGTGCAGTATGGTTCGCTCTTATTGCGATGGCCTGTGTCCAATCGAGCGTCGGGCAAGAGCCGAAGTTTTCCCGCGAACAGTTTGCTGCTGAGCTCTCAAGGCTTGCTGCGATCTGCGAAAGGCTAGGACTTAGCGAGCGCAAAATTATTTGCGAGGATTGGCTAGTGCCTGCAGCCGATGATCGGGAAATTCTTTACTTGCCCGAGCCTGGTGGGCTCTGGATTCAGCCTGGGCCAACGTTGGCCACCAAGAGTTGGGGACGCCATTTCTCCAGTGCCAAAAGAGCCTACGCAGTAAAACTGGCGGAGCAACTTCCAGAAATCGCCAAGCAAGATGAACAAGCCGCCTATCGGTTGCTCTGGCGAGTGCTTCGGAATGATCCGGAGCACGAAATCGCATTGCGAGCGGCGGGAACTATGGCAAAGGGACCAATTGTCAGACCGCGTTTGACGCAGGGCCGTGTGCCAGTTCAAGACTTTGGTTGGGAAGCTCGGACTTATTCACGTGTCGATTCTCCACACTTCACACTGCTAACCCGAGCCGATGCGAAATCGAGCCGCCGGATTGCCCAGCAGCTTGAGCAGTTTTACGTACTCTGGTCTCAAGTCTTTTACCCGTTGTGGGCCACACCGGGGATACTGCAATCACGTTTGGAAGGAAAAGGAACTCCGTGGCCTCGGCACGAACGCTCGCGAGTTGTGTTGCTGAAGGACCGGAGCGAGTATTTGAGGATTCTTGGTGTTGCAGAAGACAACATCGGAGTCTCAGTTGGCTACTACGCCCCGGATGCAAAAATGAGCTTCTTCTATCCGGCCGAAAACCTCGAAGCGACCTTGTTCCACGAGCTTACGCACCAGCTACTAATGGAAGCGAGCTCGATTCGACCAACCGAGCTGCCTGGGAAATCAGGCGGCATCTGGATGCTCGAAGGCATCGCACTTTACATGGAATCTTTGCGTGAGCGTCATCATTATTGGACGTTGGGTGGATGGGACGCCGCCCGCGGGCAAACAGCTCGCTACCGGGCTGTACGCGACGGTTATTGGCCAGAGTGGGACGAGTTCACTTCAGCAGGACTTGAGACTTGGAAGACTGACCCTGATATCACTCGTCTCTACACTCATGCCGCCGGGGTCACCGCAGCCTTTATGCATCACCTAGGCGAAGACGCGAAGCAAGATTACCTCAAGCAGCTGGTAGGTATTTACCAAGGCCAAAATAACTCGTCTGAGCTGCTTTCACGCCTAGGCAAAGACCAGCATACGGCAAAGAAACAGTATCAAGACCTGCTGATTCTGTCACAGACGCAGATGGGGGATTATCCGACTGCCGAAGCCGCTCAAACGCAAGATTTGGTTTTGACCGCTAGTCAGCTTGCGCCAGAGCAGTGGAAGGCTCTTAACCGCTTCACCAAATTGGAGTGGTTGGATGTTTCTTTCTCCAATGTTCAAACCAAGGATTTGCAGTGGGTCGCAGGCGCGAAATCACTAAAACGCTTAAGCGTTGAGGGAACTGCGGTTTCAGGAGAAGTCGTATCGTTCGCCAGCAAAATCGCAGGACTCGAAGAGCTTGACCTAAGTGGCTGCGCAATAGGCGACGACGATTTGCAGCCACTAAAGGGTAATCGATCTTTGCAGACACTCTGGCTGACACAGACTCGAGTCACTCTAGCGACTTTGGCTCTTTTAAAGAGCATGCCTAATCTCACCACGGTGGACGTTTCCGGCTCGGCAATCAGCAACGAGCAATGGCTAGAGTTCGTTCAAGCCAACCCACGCTTCGCCCCGTAGTGCACAGGGAGAATTCGGGAAGAGGAGTTCTGGCAAATCCCACTAAGAGACAATAGCAGTATGGATACAACCTTTTTCTCAGACGTCTTCGAAACTCAGTTTTCAGTCGATGAGAACATGATTGACCAAATGAATCATGTCAATAACTTGCACTATCTTGACTGGACTAACAAAGCGGCTGGTCGACACTGCCGACACGTCGGCTGGCCGTCGGAGCGGCTGAAAGAGCGGGGGCAAGGTTTCGTCGTTCGCTCTCACCAGATCCAATATCGCCAGCCCGCGATGCTCGGAGACGAGATCCTTGTCGAGACTTGGATAGCCACAATGGAGAAAGTGTCCTCAATCCGGAAATATCGCATTTTGCGCGTCGCTGATCGGCAACTGCTTGCGAGAGCGGAAACCAATTGGGCCTTCATCGATCGCAGCACCATGCGACTTGCCAGGATACCACCGGAGATCCAAGACGCCTTCCGCTCCCAAACTGACTCTTCGTAGTGGGCTTCGCCAGAATTCTTCGCTCCCCGTGGGCTCGCTGCGTGCTAAAATGTCCGCTCGCGAAAGCGACCAATAATCCCTCCACAAGACCTTCCCTTACAAGCTATCGCTATGACATCCTACTTGCGAGTTCGCACCGTCTTTCTAATGCTTGTCCTATTGTTGGCTGGTTTGCAGCCGATGTTCAGCTTCGGTCAAGAGAAGCCAAATATCTTGTTCATCATGTCGGATGATCATACGGCGCAGGCAGTTGGAGCTTATGCAACGGTGCTTAAAGACTTGAACCCGACTCCGAACATTGATGAGCTGGCTCGGGGTGGCATGGTGTTCGAGAACGCATTCTGCACTAACGGCATCTGCACTCCTTCGCGAGCTTGCATTATCACCGGGCAATACAATCACAACAACGGTGTGTTCGATCTTGGCGGTCGCATCAAGCCCCAAGATCAGATGCTTCCAATTCAGATGCGCAAGGCGGGCTACCAAACGGCGATGATCGGCAAGTGGCATTTGAAGGAAGAGCCGAATTACGATTACTACAAAGTGCTACCCGGGCAAGGGAAATACTACGACACAGAATTCCGCGTTCAAGGCGACAAGCCTTGGCCCATGAATACCGTCGTTCATAAAGGCGAACACTCCTCGGACGCAATCACTGACTCCTTACTCGATTGGTTCAAAACCAAGCGTGATCCTGACAAGCCATTTTTCATTTCGCACCACTACAAAGCGCCTCATGATTTTTTCGTTAACGCCAATCGATACCAGTCGTACTTGGCAGACGTCGATATTCCCGAACCGGCGACTTTATACGACGTACCAGACACTTGGGGGTCACTTGCAACGCGCGGTCATGACGATGAATTGATGACGCATATCGGCACTTCCATTGGCTCTCGCAATCCGCGACGTTCCTACTCGGTTGATCTCTACCGCTTGTTTCCTGAAGAGTTTCCGGCCGGTTACGACGCCAAGAAAATGTCAGAGAAGGAAACAACAAAACGCGCATACCAGGCCTACTTGAAAAAGTATCTACGCTGCGTGAAAGGCGTGGATGATAATTTGGAACGCGTATTCGATTATCTCAAGGCAGAGGGACTGTGGGAAAACACCGTCATCGTTTACACCGGCGACCAGGGGTTCTGGCTCGGCGAAAAAGACTTCCAAGACAAACGCTGGGCCTACGATCAGTCGCAACGAATGCCCTTTATTGTTCATTACCCGAACGCAGTTCCTGCCGGAACGCGAACGGACGCAATCGTAGAAAACGTGGACTATCCAGCGATGTTGCTTGATTTAGCCGGTGCCGAGATTCCTCAATCAGTCCAGGGGCGTTCCTTCAAGAGGATTTGCGAAACAGGAAAAATACCTGCCGATTGGAAGAACGCCGCCTACTATCGCTACTGGATGCATATGGCTCATCACGATAATCCAGGCGAAATGGCGATTCGCACGAAAGACTACAAGTTGATCTACTTCTACGGGGCGAACTATCAGGGAGAAAACCTCACGCCACCCGGCTGGGAACTCTACGAACTCAAGAAAGATCCTGAGGAGCTAGTCAATGTTTATGACGATCCGGAGTATCGACGAGTCAGAGACAGCTTGAAGAAGCGATTCGCACAGCTTCGAAAAGACATCGGAGACGATGGTTCGCATTATCCAAAATGCGAAGCTGTCATTCAACAGTTTTGGGACTACGACGAATTAGATCGCAAGCAAGCGATTCAGATTTCCCACGACTTCAAAGAGCGTCGTGAAAAGATACTGGCGGAGCGCGACAAGTAAGCTTTGCTCTAGGACCAACTCGAACTCATTCACCACAAGGCGGAATGATGATTCTGTACCGGTTATTTCCAGCATTTCTTTTGCTGCTCTTGGTAGTAGGCAGCGGCGTTGCCCAGGATCCGATTCATGTGCTTGTCTGGGATGAGCAGCAGCCGAGGCAGTCGGAGGCTTACTCCGATTTTCTAGGTAATGAGCTTGCGAAACGTTTGGCATCGCCCGATTTGGAGATCCGTTCGGCGTCCTTGGACGATACCGAACAAGGGCTTTCTGCAGGCAACCTGGAATGGGCAGATGTCATCATATGGTGGGGGCACGTTCGGCATAGTGATCTTGATGCCAACAAAGCCAAACAGGTTTTGCGTTACGTCCGGCGAGGTAAATTAGATCTCATCGCTCTCCACTCGGCTCATTGGGCACGTCCATTTGTCGAAGCCATGAATTGGCGCAGTATCGAAGATGCCAAAGCTCATTTCAGTAGGATCGCGGGGAATCGCAAACTTGAAATCGAAATAGTTCCGCCACCTCGAGAGCGCACTATTCCGACGCATGGAAGCACTCTGACGCCAGCGATTTTCGGCTACAAAAAGAACCAGCAAACCTACCAAGGAATCTTGCATCTTCCTTGGTGTTGTTTTCCCGACTATCGCCCTGATGCGGCGCCCAGCACACTCACCGTGAAGTCGCCCGATCATCCGATCACGAAGGGCCTGCCATCTCAGATCGAGATTCCCGCGACCGAGATGTACAACGAGCCGTTCCATGTCCCTGAGCCAGATGAAGTCATCTTTGAAGAGACATGGCAGCGAGGAGAACGGTTCCGAAGTGGCATGATCTGGAACATCGGCGATGGCATAGTCTTCTACTTCCGGCCAGGCCACGAACAGTATCCTGTCTTCAAGCAAAAAGAAATGATCCAGATCCTCGCCAACGGCTGCCGCTGGCTTGGTCGATAGTCGATTCGCGTGGTGCTGCGTGAAATTTACGTCCCTCGATTCTTGGGCTGTAAGCATGCGAAAGTCTTTCGCCATTGTCTTCTCGATTTTCGCCTTGCTCTATTTTGCAAGTGCAATTGCGCTCGCGAAATCGCCAAACGTCGTTTTCATCCTGGCCGACGACCTGGGGTATGGCGATGTGGGATGTTTGGGAGGCATTCGTTGCAAGATCGAGACACCTCATATCGACGCGCTTGCAACAAGTGGCATTCGTTTTACCGACGCTCACGTGAACGCATCAGTTTGCGGGCCAACTCGCTTGGCTATCATGACAGGACGCTATCCATGGCGATTTGGACGATCCCAGCCGGGAGGGCCGTGGGGATTCATCGGTTTGCGATTCTCTCCGGAGACATTCACGATTGCCGACTTGATGGGGCAAGCGGGCTATCGTACTGGCTATGTCGGCAAGTGGCACTTGGGCACGAAGATGGCGACGCGTGACGGCGAGATTCAGAACGAAAACAACGTCGACTACACACAACCATTACTTGCCGGACCCAATGACTACGGCTGGCACTCGACCTTCGTCCTCCCTGGCTCACTCGACATGTACCCTTATGCTTTTGCTAAGGATGGTGTTTGGCAAGGGACCGTGGATGCCAAGAAGGGTTGGAGTGCGTTCAATCGAGTAGGTGACGCAGAACGTGACTTCGAGGACCACCAAGTTTTAGAATCCTTCTACCGACAAGCGGAGCACTTTATTGACCGACAAGATTTCACCACGCCATTTTTTCTTTATCTGGCGTTAACTGCTCCGCATACCCCGACCAGCCCCAGTAAGGAATTCCTTGGTAAAAGCAAACTTGGAGTTTACGGCGATTTTGTGATGGAGGTCGATCATGGCGTCCAAAGAGTCGTAGAAGCACTTGAAAAGAACGGATTGCGAGATGAAACGTTAATCATCTTCACGTCAGACCACGGTCCGGCACCCTATGCGGGCAATACTCTCAGAGCGACTCCGGGGCAAATTCATGATCTGGAGCGTGCAGGGCATTTTTCTTCTGGCCCCTATCGCGGCTACAAATTCTCCGTCTACGAAGGTGGTTTGCGTGTGCCGATGATTGCATCTTGGCCTGCCGTAATCGCGGAAGGCGGGCAATGCAATCGTCTTGTCGGACTGAACGACCTCATGGCCACTTTGGCAGATCTCTCCGGCCAGCAGTTGACACCAGAGCAAGGGCCAGACTCAATTAGTTTTGCTCCCTTGCTTACTGATCCGAGCGCGGACGGCGTGCGGCAGAATCTAGTGATGCAGTCGATTGGTCCATTCGTCGTTCGCAGCGGCAATTGGAAGCTGTGCCTATGCCCCGGCAGCGGAGCCACCGGAAAATTCGGAAACGAGCGTGGAGCAGCGACAGCTTGGAAAAAAGCTCGTGGAAATACGAGTAATGCACTCGACTACGCCAGTCTCTTTCAGGCTCCTTTTGTGCAGTTGTTTGATCTGAGTACAGATCCTGCCGAGAAACGTAACTTAGCAACCGAGATGCCACAGAAGGTCGCCGAGCTGGTTGAGCTGCTAGAGCATCAAGTCGCACAGGGCCGCTCGACAGCAGGCCCTAAGCTGTCGAATGACCACAAGGTCCGAGTCTTACAGCGACTTCCAAGTGATCTACAACAGTTCCTACGCGATCAGTAGCTTGAACTAGGCGACGATTTCTGGAATTAGCTCGCCGCCGAACTGAGAAAGTTGCTTGTAGCGGCCGCCATGAAAGTAGGTGAGCTTGTTGTCATCCAAGCCGAGCAGATGCATTAAGGTGACGTGGACGTCGCGGATCGGATGTACCACATCTACGGCTTCTGCCCCAATTTCGTCCGTTCCGCCGACGATTGAGCCACGGCGAACTCCGCCTCCCGCAAACCACATATTCATCGCATCCACGTTGTGCCCCCGCCCGAGAGCCGTGACGCCGCCGCGGTAGTTATTGTCGGGTGTGCGACCAAACTCGCCTGTCCACATCACCAACGTATCTTCGAGCATTCCACGCGCCTTGAGATCCTTGATCAAGGCTGCAATGGGCTGATCGACGCTGTTGATACGCGAAGCATGGCCTTTCTCCAAGTAGTCGTGGCTGTCCCAGCCGCCGGAGAAGATCTGGACGAATCGCACTCCTTGCTCCACTAGCTTACGAGCCATCAAGCATTGTCTACCAAATGGAGCCGTCTCCTTACGATCCAATCCATAAGCTTCGCGAGTCCTCTCTGACTCGCTCGACAGATCGAGGACGCCTGGAACTTCCATTTGCATCCTGAAGGCCAGTTCGTAACTCTCCATGCGGGCTTGCAGCTCGGTGTGCTCGGAATGTGCCTTGGCGTGCTCCTCGTTCAGCATTGCCAAACGGTCGAGCGCCTTGCGTTGATGTTCTCGTGTTTTGAATTTTGGAGGCTGCAAATCCAGGATCGGCGAACCGGTAGACCTCAGTCGCGTTCCCTGATAGTACGCCGGGAGAAATCCGTTGGTCCACAGAGCTGGGCCAGCTTGTGGCAAAGCAAGCTCGGTCATCACGACATAGCCAGGCAGATTTTGGTTCTCCGAGCCGAGCCCATAGGTCGTCCAAGCGCCCAAACCTGGATCTCCACCGAGGCGACTACCGGTATTCATCTGCAGCAAGGCCTCGGGGTGGTTCAGTGATTCGGCCTGACAGCCACGGTAGACGCACAATTCGTCAGCCACTTCTGGATCAGCCATGAACTGCCAGGGCTCCGACATTTCGATCCCTGCGTTGCCGACCTTGCGAGCCTTGAAGGGACTGCCAACAAAGAAACGCTTGCCGTTGGCGAGCCCCGCAGTGCGCGTCGACTCGCTTAGGTGCAAGGAGTTGAGTTTCGGCTTTGGGTCAAAGGTGTCGGTCTGCGATGGACCGCCTTCCATGAAGAGCATGATGACCGCTTTGGCTTTCGCGGCATGCATCGGCTTCTTGGGTTCTAGCGGCCCAGCCGCTTTCTTTTCTGCGGCTTGCAAATCCGTCAGAGCCAAGGCTCCGAGAGAAGAACCAAGACCAAAGAGGAAGTTGCGTCGATTGTCAAACATCATGGAAGGTTTCCTGGTTGGGCTAGCATCTGCTTCACTGGGCGGACTCGCGTGGAGAAGCGATTAGCAATAAGCGTTTGGCCTTTAGCTTTTGAATGAAGGAAATGAGCAGTCTCGTAATTTCGGCAAGTTATCGATCGAGCGGTTCAAACGACTCGGCAAAAAAAGCAGAGTTCGCGAGCAAGCAGTAACCGATGTTCGACGTCGGAAACCGAGCTCATTGCGATCTGGGCAGAACGAAATAGCTTTGCATCTCCGTCGCGGCCACAACCTTCCGAAATGTAAGTTGGAATCGAAATCGCCGCTCTACGAATCTGTGACGCGAGTCCATAGTGTTCTTCTTGAGGAAAGCCTTTCGTCTCCGGGTACAACTTCAGCATGAGTGCATGAGCCTTATGCCATACCTGCAGGTCATGAAAGTTTTTAAGCTCAACTCCCAGGTTGCTAATTGCTAATCGCCAACGGATAAAAGTCGTTAATAAACATACAAAAACTCATTCGAGTTCAGCAACAAAAGACAAACATCAGCCAAAGCTCTAGTGTCGGCGTCAACAGTCCAGGGCTTGGCATCAGGTACATAGTCTTCGTACACATTGAGTTTTTCGATGAACTCGAAGGGCTCTCCTGTAAACTCTTCAACCAATGAGCGGGTGACTGAGGTGGGGTACTTGCGGGGTTCCGGTGCGTTGTCTTGATGGTAAGCCTGCATCTCGCGCAGGTATTCCTCAAGCACTTCTTTCTCTTTTGCTGAAGGCATTCTGCCATAGGCGAGTTGCACGGCTCGCGGAATCCAAGAAGCGAAGTCTTTCTTTTTCTCTCTTCTGATGCGTTGGGCAAATGCAATCGAGCGATCCGTCATGACGTCGCTATTGAGAAGTGTGAATGCCTGCGGTGTTACCGCAGCCGAATCTCGCAACTCGCAGGATTCATTGGGATTGGGCAGATTCATGATCTCAAGAAAAGGATCAGCCTGACCGCGAACGCGGTAGGCATAAATCGTTCTGCGATTGCGTTCGGCGGGAGTCCGAGACGGTTGATGCGCTGGAGCGATCGAGAACTGAATCATGCGCGGTTGCAAAGCCACCTCGAGATTGATTTCAGGCATGACAGGCACACCGCCAATCTCACGATTTAGCTCACCAGTTGTCAGCAAAATCGCATCGCGTATCTCTTCAGCACTTAGTCGACGTGGAGCGAAACTTGCGAGTAACTTGTTGTCTGGATCCACATTCGCTTGTCGCGTTGCATCGGCTGGTTTACTGGAGCGGCGATAAGCATCTGAGGAAAGGATCATGCGATGCAGCCGCTTCACTTTCCAGCCGTTCTCTACGAAATCGGCGGTCAGCCAATCGAGCAGTTCCGGATGCGTGGGTTTATCGCCCTTCACTCCGAAATTATTGGCTGTCCTGACAAGCCCCTTACCGAAATGCGACTGCCAGATCCGGTTCACAATGACTCGCGCTGTGAGTGGATTCTCGTCGCTGACAATCCATCTAGCTAACTGTAGACGGCGTCCTATGACGTCATCTGTAACTACCCACGGCGAGTCTTGGTCCGTACTGGCTGCAACACCGAGTGCGCTCAATACTCCTGGGCTGACGGCATCGAGTTTGGCTTCGAGTGCTCCACCAGCAAGAATAAAGCTCTCGGGACGCCACTTTGGGTTCTTCTGCTTGGCGACGCGCAATTTGCGAGAATTAACACCCCCCGTCGCCTCGCCGTTGTACACCGCCTGAACCATTGGCTGA
>PKCQ01000075.1 GCA_002862265.1 Planctomycetaceae bacterium
GACCGAAACGCTAACACACGGCTTGAGTTTAGTTGAAGCAACCGGCGCAGCCATAGATCAAACCCATCGTGATCCGACTCTATGCATTGCTAGCAATTTTCTGGCGAAGGATTATATTCGTTAAGTAGGTTCCTCCTCCAGACACATCCATGCTGTGGATATGATGCGTCCCTGAGTGTTTTGGTGCAGAATTGATGAGAAGGTGGAAACGAGCTCCTCACGCCCCGAGCTTGGCGGCAACGGGGATTCAACTACAAGATGGACGCCGAACCAAAAACAATCGACAAGACGCAGAGAGCAGAGCGACTGTTGCTGTTGTTCCCAGAATTGATGGAGCTCAAGAGCGACAATTGGCCCTAGAACTTGGGTGGCGTTCCCTCCGATCTTCGTGAGCTGCCAGGGTTTGCGGGACTTCAGTATCTGTACTTTCGTTGGAAACTCGCCCTGTGTCAGGACGTTGTCGTGGTTTCCTTGGATCCCAAGGAGTTGAGAGTATGGCTCGAAGCGAGCATTCCCCCAACGCCCTAGCATTCTGTATCACTTGCTGCTCTCTCGTCGTTGCAGCATTTGCGATCAGTTGGCTGCCAGGCGGAGACCTCGTCCTTTTCTGATGGCTCTTGTTTCTTAATGAAAACCTTCCTCAAGTGCGATTCCGATGGGAAGGCTGGCTGCTGATCGGATCGGTAATAGTTCTTTTGATCGTCTTGATTTACTACTTTTTATCGTGGCTTGCTCGATCTGTTTCGGCAAACCGCCTAAGCGACGCGCGTGTTTAGTGGATTTGATGTTCTAGCCTGCTGTTGGTTGCAGCGGTCTACGCGATGTTTGACGCTGGCTCGGCAGCAACTGGAATTGTGCATCAGGTCGGCTGGCTCGCGACAGCGCCATCGGAGTGGTACGTTCGACGCGTAAACGATGGCAGCTAGTCTTCGCTTGCGAGGGATTTACGCTGTCGCACTACACAGGTAATAGCTGTGTTCTGAAATTGTCAGCGAAGACGCGAAACCTTCCCGGAAACAGTTTATTGATCGGGGAAGTGAACACGGATTTCAAAGCCTAGGATAACCCGACCAACTTGCGAGATCTTTGGCTGGGATTGAATCGGTACCCCGATGGCTTCGTAGGTCCCGCCCACCGTCGTTCTGCCATGCTTACTTTGGCAGATGGAAGCGTGCAGCAAATCGATCTAGATATCGATGTAAAAGTGCTTCAACGGCTGCCTGTCGGCAAGTAGCTAGCGAAACCTCTGAGCCCTGGATGGCTAGTCAGAATCTGTCATCCCAAGTTCGTTCTCTAGCAGTAATCCCTTGCCCGAATACGCTTCCATTCGTGGAAGCTTTCCTGCCGGTCGTCTAAGGCGTTCCCGCCACATCCGACCGTGTGTTATGTAGCGGTTGTGCCTATCGCGCGGGTACCATCTCTGCTGCTCCGTCCAATCCTGTGATCTGAGACACACAGTGCCCCGCTTCTTTTTGCCTAGCCCTCATATTTACAGGGTTCCAAGGGGCATACGATGCAAATCGACTTTCTAACACAACGACGCGAATTTCTGAACACGCTTGGTGTAGGTCTACTTACCCCGGCTTGGCTGTGCGATGATCAAACTAGTGCGTCCGCGAATTCTGAATCCGCCTTTGTCGATTGGAAAGAGTTGGCTGAGCAGGGTGCAAGATTCGAACACTGGACTCCAGAGCAGGATCATACCTGGAAGTGGTATACGCTAGAGCGTTACAAAAATGGCAGCTGGAAGACCGTGGGCCGAACTTTGCCAATCAATCTCAAGACCGGCGAACCATTCGATAAGCCTGAAGAATACTTGAGCCCGGACGCGGTCCCTGAATATGTTTTGGAGAGTAATTTGCCAACACTCCCCAAACAGCTTCGCAAGAGCCTCAAGCCTTCACAATGGGATGCCGTTGGCCAAGAGTCGCACCAGCCCGATCCGCTCATTCGCGCTCGAGATGGCAAGCCGCCGAGCGATTGGTTGACGAGTCTTCATGCTGCGGAATTGCGAACTTGGCTGGCCACGATCGAGCCTTCCGAGGCAGGCGTCAGTGGCATGACATACTGGGTTCACTTGGTGCGTGATCATGGCTTCGATCCGCGGCATATCAACGGATTGACCGAAGACGAGTTCCAGATACTCCACTCCGCCGCACACGAAGGTTATTGATTTCAGGTCAAATGGTAAGCGGCTTAGCCGCGATACGCATTCAGAGGGACTCAGTCGCTTGCTCGTCCTGCTTGTACTGAGCCGCTTTGGTGCTAGTCTGGTTTTTCCATCGTCGAGGTAGGGACGTGCCCGGGTTGAAAAACGTAGCTCTTCTCGCGAGGTGACATGCGTACGGGCGCCGCTACGGAGCCACTTGCGGACTGCGGCGATGCCGTGCCCGAGACGAGCTTTGCCGCTCGTTCAGCGTTGAGGACCTCGGCAAGTGCCATGGACTCACTGGGCCAATCCAACAACTTTCGGTTCAAGGATTGATCAACTTGAGATGGCGTTGTTCGCTCGAATGGAGAAGTAGCGAGACTGTTGACCGAAGAGGCAGAAATGTGTGCTTCAGCGACGTTTGGCACCGGGGCCTTTGCTTGTGAACGAGGCTGAGAAATCCAAGTTGGCAATGCTGGAAAAGCTGGCGCATCAGACTTCGGTGCCGAGCTCGTTAATCCTTCTGCAACAAGTTCCTCTAAGTCTGACTCTTGCCGCTGCCAATTAGGCCGTGGATACCCCGGCGAAAGCTGGGAGGAAAACTCTCCCGATGAAACCATTTTGACCTTGACTGCCCAATTGTTTGATATCTTCGAATCGGCTGAGATTACCTTTCGCGGCCCGAAGGCGTCTTCGTCAGACGAATCAGCTTCAGACAAGATCTGAGAAGGAACCTGGTCGGCCGGTACGCGCAGAAAGGGATAAGCGCACAACGCACCGAGACCGAGAGTCAATATTGCCCTAAAGGCGGATTGAGGCGACTGCATGGCACTTGTCTTCCTTGGCAGAGCCAACGAGACATGTCGCCTGTGCCACGTCCTTGCGATACAGCGACCGATTCAGAATTCGAGCCAACCCATGGCTGCGATGAGTAGGGAGCCTAGCTCGAAGCTAAACGCTTTTTTATTTCGGCAAGTCGCTCAGCTTCTTCACAGGCTTTTGCGCAGATTTCCTATACTGCTCGTAACGAAAGAAATCACAGTTAAGTAGACAGTAGCGATTGCGGAGCGAAAAGGCCTTGCGGCACACCAGCCGTGGTAAGACACACCGGAATCCTTGGCTCGGGCCAAAAACAAAGCCGTAGCTCTCGCCACGGCTTTGAAATTCCTAGATGCGTTAGGCCTTGGCTTTGCCTACAGGAAGATGTAGCCCTCTTCTCCGTGCTCGGTTACATCCAAACCTTGGCGTTCCGAGTTGGCTTCAACACGAAGACCGATCACTGCGTCAATGATCTTCAATAGGACGAAACTCAATACGGCAGCGAATACAAGAGTGACCGCCACTGCAACGACTTGACCGACGATCGTCGAATAGTTGCCTTCGATCATTCCAAGCGGCTTGCCCTCTCCTTCAAAGTCCCAGATGACTCGCGTGGCGAAAATACCGGTCAGTACGGCACCAAGAGTACCGCCGACTCCGTGAACGCCAAAAGCATCCAAGGAATCGTCGTACTTTAGTTTTGTCTTCAGGACCGCACAGGCGAAGTAGCATACGACGCCAGCTAGAGCTCCCATAATCAGCGATGGCATCAATTGTACGAAGCCTGCTGCTGGAGTGATGCAAACTAATCCGGCGACTGCACCGGAGCTTGCACCGAGCAAAGTCGGTTTGCCGCGTTGCAGCCATTCTGTGCATGCCCAGGCAATGGCTCCGGCTGCGGCTGCGAAGTGCGTGACGGCGAAAGCGCTTGAAGTGATACCGTCGACCATCAATTCACTTCCCGCATTGAAACCGAACCAACCGACCCAAAGCATCGAAGCACCGAGAGCAGTATAGGTCAAGTTTTGAGGCGGCATCGGCTCCGTGCCATGCCCGATACGTGGACCAATCAAGATGCAAGCTAACAGAGCGGTGACACCAGAGCTGATATGTACGACTGTTCCGCCCGCGAAGTCGAGAGCCCCGCCAGCAATCGCATGTTTTTCTGCGTAGGCCAAAATACCACCACCCAGACCCAGTGACAGAGCTGGCAGTAAACAAAAGTACCCCATAAGATCGAGAAGACGACCATCGCACTGAACTTCATCCGTTCGGCAAAGGCACCGCAGATCAACGCAGGAGTAATGATAAAGAACATTCCTTGGAACAGCATGTGCGTCAACATCGATATCTCGCCATTCATAGGAGTCAAGGCAACGCCCTGGGCGTCATCCCAAACCCTAGCGACTCCGTTCATGAACAAGTAGTCAAAGTTTCCGATGTAAGGATTGCCCCCGCCAAATGCCAGTGAGTAGCCGTAGATAGCCCAGATGCAGGTCATGAGCCCCATCAAGAAGATGCACTGCATCAGAACGCTGAGCACATTCTTCTTTCGAACCAGACCACCTCAGAACATGGCGAGTCCGGGCGCCGTCATAAACAACACCAAAGCACAAGAGAGGAGCATCCAAGCGTTGTGTGCGGGCTTTCCGCCTGCGGATAGCTCCGCGTCGGTCAACAAAGCTGGAGTTTCCTCTGCTTCTTCGCCACTATCAGAGTCAGCTGTTTCGGTTGCTGCTGGTTTGTTTGCGTCTTCGTCGGAATCGCCCGTTTGAGCGAATGCGGATGCGGCAACGAAGCCCAAGAACAAAATTGCTAGTATTGATAGCAGCGAAAACTGAGTCAGTCTCCGCCTTAAAAAAAGCAAGCTCACTATTTGATACTCCCTGTAGGATCAGGATGAAAAATACCGATGGATCTCTTCCGCTTCGATTTCCATTCGGCAACGCATTGGGTAGGAACTGGGGACCATCCCGAGGAGATAGTTCGCTGCTCAGCTCAGGACCAGCGCATACGCCTTCACCCTGAGCTACCAGGGAAATATCGACCAAGGAAGATCGCTATTCTGGTAGTAGAGTCGAGATTAGAGTCCACCGGCCTCTCTTCAACGACTTGCATCACAGATTAGCAGGCCGACCGATCTATCCTCGCTGGCAATGAAGCGGCTTCAAAAAAGTCACCTGATAGAAATTGCAGAAATGGAGGGGCAAAATTCAGGAGAACCGCCTCTTGGATACCGCCAACTACCTTGAGGTCAGCGTAAGAGGCTAAACAATGTTGAGCCTAAAGGGAATGACCAGGAGAAGCTTTTTCAGGGCCAAACAAAGTTTCACTGTCCATGGCAACCATTCGCTCGGTGAATGTATGCTGCTATGGCCGAGCCTAAGTCGAGCCTACTTTGAACCCCTGATTCGCCTTGATCGCTTTTCGAATGAACGACCTCCAACCCAGCAATCAAGCTGTCCACCGATACCCCTCCGCCGAATTCCCCCATACGGACTAACCTCTCATTCAACTGGAAAAACTGTGACACAGACTTCGCTACTGACGGCCTATCGCTCCTCAATGGTTGCGCAGCTTAGAGATGGCATGGTCAAGATCGAACACTGCCTGCAGCAACTCTCGCCCGAAGATATTTGGACGCGTCCCAACGGTCACATGAATAGCATCGCGAACTTATTATTGCACTTAGCGGGTAACGTCCGGCAGTGGCTGATCTGTGGCCTAAGTAACCAGCTAGATTTGCGAAAGCGACAACAGGAATTTGATGACCGATCCGAACGAGAACCTCGCGAGCTATTTGAAGTGCTTCGTAAGACGATCGAGGACGCCTGCAGTGAAATCAACAGGCAAAGCGAAGAGAGTCTGCTGGCGGTCCGTCGAGTTCAACAGTTTGATTGCGACGGATTGCAGACGATTGCTGACTCAGTCTGTCACTTTCGAGGCCATGTACAGGAGATCATTCACATGACACGCGTGCTGAAGGCAGATGCTTACCAGTTTCACTTCGTGCCTGAGAACCCCGAGTGAAGCTGGGGTACTGATTTCATTCTCTCTTTTTTTGGGGCAAGATACCTTCATCTCGCGAGCTGCCTGTAGCTATAACCCAATCAACGCAAGCCACTTCTTCAAGAACCTGCACCAATCGTACAGTCGCTGCCAACATGATGCCCGTGCCGAGTGGCAGCCATGGAAGTAGCAGGACCTCAAGGCAACATTCACGACGAACCCAGCCTTGCGTCGACTTGCTGGCGAAGAGTCCCACAGCCAAGCGCAGTTTGAAGCTGCAATCAGAATCGCAAGCGAGATTCTTGGCGCGGCAACGCCAGCCGGGAGACAACGCGGCAAGCAGCTTAGCAGCAACCCATTCAAACAAGCGATAGCCGCGCAGAACAGAACCGCTCTAGCAAAGGCACTGAGTCAATACGTACCGGAACGGAGTGTTTCGAAACGTCGGCGGATGTACTTTTTGATGCTCTGTATCTTCCTCCACCCTAAAAAAGTCACCGGTAGAGAAGTCAAAGTGAGCAATAGCCAAATGCTAAAACTCACTTCTCCATGGAACGACTTTGCAAATACTTCGGGCGATGCTAGCCATAACTCAGGAAGACTCACCAGCGTCAAAGCCAACGCCAGCACGATCAACTCCAAGAACCGAGAAGCCGAAGCACTGGAAAACGAAATACCCACCTTGGGCGTCAAGGACGAACGCGTCGCGTAGCCCCAGTTTCGACTCGGCAGCCATTTCCGCGAATCTGTTAGTAGCCAAATCCGCGCGGCCAGCTCTGCTTAGCAGGCTGGTTCATGATATCTAGCACGAAGCCCCATCCAAAGGCTGTCATCACTCGGTGCAGAATCGCCAAAGCGCGAGCCAGCAAGAAAGCTGCGGACATCCAATTCGGCGCGATCGCCCAGTGGTCCCATTGCCCCAGTCAAGCCAATAATCGTGACAGCGGCAGTTGTTCGAGAACCTTTCAGATGGTTGGTCTGTTCTCTGTTTTCGACATGCAGACATGGCCAAGCTCTTTAAGACAGGCTGATTTCAAGGTGTGAAACGTAGTCGTGGCAGAGGCGAGGCGCGACATACAAAGCTTAGGTTGGGAACATACCCCTGAGATGCTCAGGGAGCACGTACTTAAAGTCCTTTGGCACAATGCACGATTTCTTTCAGTACGTGGGACCGTTGCAGGCAAACGCAACGAATCCGCTACCATCCTGGCTTTCCTGCTTCCGGAGCATATGATGGTGATCTCTGTCAAATATATTTCGAGAAGGCCGATGGAAAAGCTCGTACTCTGCTACCCCGTCAAAAAAAAACACTTGGAACAATACCGGCAAGCTCTTCCTGAGCTGGAGGTGATCAACGCAGGACAAGAAGGAATCGCCGATGCCCTGAGTGAGGCTGACTACTTTGTAGGTCACGCGAAAGTCCCTGTTGATTGGGACTTAGCCGTCCAGCATGGTCACCTGAAAATGATTCAGAGCTCAGCGGCAGGCTTGGACCACTGTTTGGTTCCGTCCGTCATTGCCTCCGACATTCCCGTGTGCAGTGCGTCCGGTTTATTCGCAAATCAAGTAGCCGAACAAACACTTGCACTGCTCTACGGCGTAGTGCGAAGTCTGCCAACGTTCTTTCGACAAGGGCTCAACCGGGAATTCGTCCGTCGTCCGACCGATGACTTGCACGGGAAACGCGTCGGGATTGTTGGATTGGGTGGCAACGGCCGTCGCATCGCCGAACTGCTAGCGCCACTTAGAAATACAATTCGCGCGACGGACTTTTTTCCCACGAATAAGCCAGAAAATGTTGCTGAATTGTGGGAGGCGGAACGGCTTGTAGAACTCGCGAGCCGGAGTGATGTCTTGATTCTGGCACTGCCGTTGAACATGAGCACACGAAGGATTATAGGTAGTGAAGTTTTTGCGGCGATGCCAAAGGGCAGCTATTTGATCAATGTCGCCCGTGGCCAAGTGGTTGACGAAACCGAGCTGGTCAATGCACTTCAGTCAGGGCATCTTGCTGGCGCCGGACTGGACGTCACCGAATCGGAGCCTTTGCAGACAGATAGCCCATTGTGGGGAATCCCGAACGTGCTCATCACTCCTCACGTTGGAGCACAGTCCCGTAGCCGCGTCGATGACTCGACGCGGTTTGCCTGCACAAATTTGCGGCGATTTCTCGATGGTAAGCCTCTTTGGAACCAAGTCGACAAGCGACTCGGGTTTCCACATCCCGAAGTAATGTATTGCAATCAAGAGGAGATTAAGCAAAGTTCTTGAAAGCATGGTCAGCATGCATTGGCCCTGCTGGTCTGGAGGGCTATAGTCAGGGTTCCCAAATTCCCACCCAGCAGCTCAAGACCTTGAGATGAGTCGTTTAGGCGGAAGGCGAAGCAGAACTTGCCAGACCAAGTTCGTTTTAACGCAGTATTTCTTTGCGCGAAAACACTTTCCATCGGTAGAAGTCCTTCTGCCGGTCGACCTAACGCCCAGCCGAACGGGCCTGCTCGCTCTAGTCTGCTTCACACGGGGCTTCACTCCGACAATCTCATGTCTACCACGACCATGACGAACGATGGCAAAACGCGCACGTTTGTCGAATCAGCATCTGCGCCAAATACCGAACCCTTGAATCAGCTATATCGCCTTCTTCTTAAGAAGGGGCGTGTTCAGTGGACGACCTACCACCGTTTTGAGAAAGAGCTTGGTCGAGGCGGGCAGGGCACCGTTTATTTGAGCCATCGCAAGGGCGCAGACGGATTCAATCAGCCTGTAGCAATGAAGGTCTTTTCGCCCGAACGCTTCCCGACTGTCAGCTCCTACGAGAAAGCGATGGAGCGCGTGGCGCATGTGGCTTCTCGTATCGCCACAATCCAGCACGACAACTTGCTGGATGTCCAGGACTTTGTCGACCAAAATCGCATAAGAATCATGGTCATGGAGTGGATCGATGGCTTTGACTTGCGACAGCTGCTGAATCCCGAACGCTTGAAACTCGTGGAAGCAATCGCACCAACGCGAAAGTGGGAGTACATCAACCAAGTGGTGGCGACTTACGGCCCCAGCCAGACACGAGTCAAAGCAGGAGTCGCTGTGGCGATTGTGAGAGATTGCTTGGCTGCATTGGCAGCACTTCATCGCGAAGGCATTGTGCATGGCGATATCAAACCAGCGAATATCATGCTGAAGAGGACTGGACACACGAAGCTGATCGACATGGGCTCGGCATTCGAACTGATCGCCCCGCCCTACAAGCGAGCATGCACGCCCGCCTACGCCGCACCGGAAGTACTCGAAGGGGCTCATTGTACAGAACAAAGTGACCTGGCCAGCCTGGGTTATGTGCTCATCGAAATGCTGGCTGGACAACCCTGCTTCAATTTAGAGGCCGAGTATCGCGAGTTGATGGAGTCCAAGCGCCGAATGCCTCAGCGACTCCAGGAGTTGCTGCCACCAGAAGTCTCTTGCAACGAACATCTGGTGAATTTGTGCAAGCGCTTAATCGCCACAGATCCCGCGAAGCGTTTCACAACGGCTGAAGCTGCTGAGCTGCGCGAGGGAGGTGCGGCGGAGTTCCATCGCCAACTTGTCTTTGGCGACTTAGCCAGCGAGTACGAAAATGACATTCGGGTTTTGCTAGAAGAGGTCTGTCGCATCGATAATCGTGACTCAGCCTCAGATATAACCACCAATTGGATCCAACGTAGCTAGCTGTTGGTAGGTCTTCGCGCCGTGCCGACAGAAACGCGCTTGCGACTAAAGTGCAGCCCTGGCGGAAGTGTGATCGCGAGTCATTTCGCGAAATAAAAAACGCGGCTTCCTGCCGCTAGAACCGCAATCATTGCGGCTTTGAATCGAGTTCTTGCTGCTGGAAAAAGCTTGGTGGTAGAGGGTCCGTTTGATCCGCTGTAGACCAAAGAGTTTCTATCGCCCGTTGTAGCACGGTGTACTGAATTCATCTCGGAGATTGCCTACAAAGACGTCTGTGGCCGACAATCGCGGCTTGCATCCAGATCTACGCAAATAACTTGCTCAAAAGGCCATCCATGACCGACAGATCATCCTTGCCACGCCGAAGCGGACGCGTCAAAAAGCTTTGGTTTATTGAAGTGATGCAGGGTAACAACCAGGGAATCCGTGGGGCAGCCCAACGCTTGCTGCCGAACAACTTCGCTTTCAAAATGTGAAAACTCTGTGGATCTTTTCATATGTATTGTAGCGGAGAGAGGAGTAGGAAAAGTGGTTGATGTTTATATGTGTTATCGAATATTTTGAGTCCGCTACAACCTTCAACATAGTTTCATTGATTGGGGGATTGTGGGAATGGAATTCGCTATTGTCAAGCTGTGGGAACAAAACTTTTTGTTCCTTCTAGTGTCCCCCCCAACTCTCGCGGTTGCATATCGCAGATTTCATGAGCTGATCATACGAACTTGAGCAGACAACTATAAGCGATTTTTGTGGTCCGTGTTCCACCGGCCAGTCCGAGTTTCCCGCAATTTTTTTTTTTTGCCAATTTGAAATCTGCATTTGAATCGGCAACTAGGCGCGTTAGAAGTTGTATACTTTTTCGAAGAATCCGAAGGCCAGCACGCATCACTTTGACGCTGGCAGAGTTTCGCTACCTTCGGTGCTACCACTTGCAAAGCCTCCACCTGCAAATCCCCATTTGTACAAAGCTGATTGGCTAGCATTGACTCGCGGATTTCGGTTCTCGGCAACAACATAGCTGCTCGAAGCTCCTCAATCGTTTGGGAATACCTCAAACTTGCTCAAATGAGCACAAAAAACTGGCGTCTAGTGAGTGAAACTGTCTTGAACGACAACAGCCCAACAGAATTAGATCTGCACTTAGACAACCTGCAGGCAAGCCGACTAGACCAAGTTTTGACAGACGATGTTTGTCGTCGACTTGGCATCTTTTCGATCCCCAGTGGCTTCCAGCTGAGCGTGATCATCCCGGTCTACAATGAAGTCAATACGGTTTTGCAAGTCATCGAACGGGTACGAGCTACGGAGCTACCGCTTGAGATCATTTTGGTAGACGACGGAAGCGAGGATGGTACTCGCGAGAAACTCAAGGAACTACCGGAAAGCGACGACCTTCGCGTCATCTATCACCCAGAGAATCGCGGCAAAGGTGCGGCTCTGAGAACTGGATTTGAGCATGCAACAGGAACTGCGGTCGTGGTCCAGGACGCAGACCTTGAATATGATCCAGATGACTTTCGACTACTCATTCAACCCATTATCGAAAACACCGCAGATGTGGTCTATGGAAGTCGTTACGGGCACCATGACCGGCCAGTACCTCCGCTGTGGCACGTACTCGTAAACCGACTGATCACTCGTCTGGCAAACATTCGCACCGGTCTTTATCTAAGCGATGTCGAAACTTGCTACAAAGTGATCAGACGTGAGCTGATTCAGGAACTGGCAGCTGGGCTGCGGGAGAACCGATTCGGAATCGAAATAGAAATCACGATCAAACTAGCCCGTAAACGAGTTCGATTTTACGAACGTCACATTCGTTATGATCGTCGCGGTTTTGACGAAGGCAAGAAAATCGGCTGGCGTGATGGGGTTCGAGCCCTATATTGCATGGTTCGATATTAGAGCCGCCCTTTGGGCAGCGCATGACCTTCTTGACTTAGCTGCCTACCACACAGTTTCAAATCGTGGCCGAAACGGAACCAACAATCAGCAATTCTGGGTTGTATTCACCAGCCATGCTGGCGGATTTGCTCCAGGTTTCTGTCCGCACTGTGCGGCGTTGGAATCGGGCTGGATTGCTGCCAGCGAAAAGCGAGATCATGCAGATCCCGCATTTCGATTTCACTTCCCTGACGACAGCAAAACAACTCGCTGGCTGGATGCTTCAGGGCGTCACGGTCTCTTCCATGCAGCTTCAAATCGAGGCGCTTCGCAAACGAATTGGAAGCGATGCGGCTCTCGACGAATTACCTATTCAAGTGGATGGCCAACAGCTGATCATCCAAGATGGGGATCAATACCTCGAGTGGTCGGGGCAATTGCGTCTCGAATTCGAATCGTCAGCAGAATCCATCGGCTCGGACGAACCAGCAACCGTCAAATTCGTAAGGCCAGAACCTCGAGACAAAGCACTCGCGCCCGAGCTGCAAGAAGAGCTTTCCATGGAGGCGATGATCGAGCAAGCGATCATTGCAGAAGATGCAGATGACTTAGAGACCGCCGTGAGATGGTATCGTAGCGTGCAGACGGTTCATGGGCTGAATGCAGACGTTTGCTTTCAGATCGCAGAACTTTTGTACCGCAGTGGAGATGTTAGCGGTGCACGAGAGCGCTATTTTACCGCTCTAGAAATTGAGCCCGAGCTGCTCGAGGCGCGAGCGAATCTGGGTTGCGTTCTGCTTGAATGTCAACAAACTGATCTAGCAATCGCCGCCTTCGAAGGTGCGTTGGCGCAATATCCCGACTACGCTGACGTCCACTTCCATCTCGCACACGCCTTGGAAGAGCTCGGTGAAGCCAATCGTGCAGTCCAGCATTGGCAACGCTTTCTGGAACTGGCTCCAACTAGCCCGTGGGCCGAAGAAGCTCAACACCGACTGAAGGATCATGCCCTTGAGCATATCCCACTGCATTTTGGGGATGCCGACACGATTCACCACAAGTAAAGACAATCTCGACTCTCAGAACGCTATCGATTGAAGAAGTCGACACGTGGGTCCGGTGCATTGCTCGGAGCTAAAGTATTACCCGGTCCCGGCGCGTACTCTTGATTATTCACTCCACTGCGCATCTGCGCTCCAGAACTATGCAGATCCATATCGATGCGCGAGAAATTCTCTGGATCAATACTAAAACGCTTGACGTTAGCCTCTCCTGAGAAAGCGTCCCTGCCAGAACCATTCGGTACCACTTTGATGTGAGCAGGCTCGCGACTATCACTGTAGAGCGACAGGAGACTCTTCGCTTTGGAATAAGTCAACCTGGAGCCGTCGCCTTGATAGCTTCCCTGTGCAGAGTTTCCATTGAAAGCCACATTGCCAGACGCGGTAAACTCCCAACTATCTTTTGCACTTTTTGTGGTTGCGAATCTGCCTGGTAGCGGCTGAGTCGAACTCAGGTGGCTAGTTCCATAGACTTTGAGTAGATCAGAGTTGAGCAACATATCCTCGGGGCCGAGAATGCGACCGTTCAGGGAAGGGACCATCGAGTCCTCCCAACTCTCCAACTTTCCAACGAGTAGCTCGACGCTGCCTTCGAGAGTCACTTCCTTGCGAACCATTGCGGCAACCAATGAGTCGCGAAAGTTGAGATAGGCTCCTTGAAGTTCAGGTTCTTTTTCTGTGGCGACCGCCAACTGCCCCGGCTTTTGGTCTGAAAGAAATCTAGAGTCAACCCAACCAGGACCGGAGGCGATCAGTTGCTGCTTAGGAAGGGAGTACCTTAGCTTAGGCACGACCAAACGCTCACGACTCTTCTGTTGCCCAAGATCGTCAACTGGTGATGCAGCGATCTCGACCGAACCATGCAAGACGACTTCGTCAATCTCAAGCTTTGGTGGCGCACCTTCAAGGTTCCTGAGATCGATTGGCTGACGCATCTGAATTTGCATCTGCTGCGCACGACCTTGCATTGGCCAGATATCATCAGGCGCGTTTCGCATTGCCGCTCGGAAGTTCACATTCTTCTCGATCCAAACGGTCGATCCATCGAACCACATTCTGCCCTGCCACTCGCAGGACGGCGGGATCAGCCACTCGACCTCATTGAGTTCAAATGAGCTAGGCTCTATTGGAGTGGTCGCATCGTTCTTTCGCGAAGCTAGCAGGCTCTTCGGTAGGACGAATTCGCCCGGGTGCTCCATCAGAATCACGCCGTGCACTTGGTTGTATCGAATCGCTTTGCCTTTCAGGACCCCATCAGCGATTTTCATCTCTGCAGGCGCGCCCGAAAGAAGCAGGTCTACACTGCTACTGGAGCTGTTTGCTTCGGTCGGTGTCGTCGCCAGCTGCAGCGCACTTCCTAAAATCTCCCAAGGCAAAGTCTTAGAATCAACGGCCTCGGCTTGCTTTGGCGTTTGCGAGACTTTCACTGGGCCGTCAAGGTGCAAGTTTTCGATCCAGCTGGTGGCTCCTCTGCGCACCATCGTAGCCCGCAACACATTCCCAGAGATGTCGATCGGTTGACGCGGCTTCTCGTTCTTTGCCGTCCTGTTGCCCTGGTTGTTCGCGCTGAGAATTGGCGGCGGCAACTGGCCTTGCGCTGCGGGTTCGGGATTCTGCGGCGGCCCAACCCACTGAGGATCCTTGGCGCCAGCAGAGTGACTGAGAGAAAGCTCTCCTTCGTTGGATGTAGCACCAGCATCGCCATCCGCTGTCGACTCTGACGGATCCGGAAGATAGCTGACTGCGAGATCTAGCTGAGCAACTTTGCAGTGAAACTCCTTCGTATGAACCTCCGTTGCTACTGGCGAAAAGATTCGCTTGGGTAGATAGTCGCCAGCCAAGGAATTGTCTTCCGTACTCTTCCCAACGCCCTGCGGATCAGCCTTCTCCAACCAAACTTCGAGATGTTCACTGGTTAGATATCCCTGATCAGCGTTATCGACAAGTGTCTGTCCCTTCACCACAATCAGTTGCGAACCATCCTTATCTAGAGATGGTGACATCCTCAAACTTTCTTTCCATCGGACCGTTGTGTCACCCATGGAGTGCTCCGTAGCGACCGGGCTACTCGAAGACGTGGTAAGTTCTCCTGGTCCTATCGCGGCGAGCCAACCGAGGTGCTTACCCTCTCCTTTTTCACGTGGCGCTGCTCGATAGGAGATCTGAGGTGCAAGAAACCGCATCCCTTGGTAGTTCAGAATCACCGTCGAACGTATTGCCTCCGGCACATCAAGGTGTCCGTAGAATCCCACCTCGCCTTTTTTTAGATCAACAATGAGACGCTTGCTTTGCGAGTTCACCCCAATGGCGGGAGCTTCCAAAACGACTTGTTTCTCAGCCACAAAGTCTTTTAGTGGATCTGTTCCAACGGCTTCCAACCTGGTGACCAGCACTTCGCCAAGTCGCAAATCAAAATGCGGATCTGCTTCACTCGGCGCACGCGTTTCCTCAGGGGGTTCCATCGAGATCGAAAGACGCTCACAAGTAAACTCGTCTGGCGGCAGGTTTCCCAAAAGATGTTGTACTTGAACACCATTCTGCAGTGTTGCCGACGAGGATTTAAAATCAAACGAAAACCTTCCGCCACACTTTGCTTGCAGTCTAGCCGGTAACTGGGCCAATGCTGGGTTCTTCGTCGTAAGCTGCTTGGGGTCCAAGTCCGCCCAAAGCCCGCCGGGCGGAAGTACGACATCAACTTTTTGCACCTGATACAATTCTAACTCATCGAGTGGCCCCCACACGCTCGAGGAACTGCCTGCGTTTCCGAGAATGTCGCTTCGCAGTCGAATGAGCAAATCCCTGCCTTGAATGACACTAGTTCCCCATTCGATGAGAACCTCGTTGCGTGTTGTCAGTTGGGTTTTGTCAATGGAGAGATCGCGAGTCCACAGCCGCCACGGGACTTCACCGGCTTCGATTGCGGCTTGTTTGCTTACCTCAATCTCACCTTTCATTTGGACGCGCTCAATCTTAGGAATCGAGTCGCTGAAGTTTTTGAGCGGTTCCTCAAAGTGTACGATGGCACCATCCTCAGCACTTACGATCCACATGTCTTGAGCCGTGACGGTCCCAAGTTCTCGGCGCTCCATCGCTTGACGCCCCGCATCGGACTGGGGAATGATCATAGTAATGGGATAAAAACGCATCCGCTTATCGTCGATCTCTTCGACTTCATGTGCGAGCAAGATCCCGTTGCTAGTGCTAATGATCTTCGGAGCCTGGGCATGCCATGAATCGTCGGCAAAGAAGGCTTCCCACCAATGATCGGCGGGTAATGTCTGCTCAAGTGCCGCGTGCTCGGCAGCAACTTGTTGCGTTGGCTCAATCATTGGCACAACGACGAGAGCATAGAGGATCATCGCGACCAGAAGGACGCCGAGCGATTTGACGTAACGAGAAGCAAAAAGCAACACTGACTCGTTTATCCTGAAAGGTACTCTTCCCAGCTCCCTTGAGCACGCATCAATCGTTCAATTAACTCTCTCACTGCACCGCTTCCGCCGGTACAACGAGTTGTCCACGAAGCCGCGCGACGCACATCTACCGCCGCGTCTGAAACAGCAACAGGCAATCCGACTCCACGTAGCACAGGGATATCAGGCAAGTCATCGCCGATGTAGCAAACCTCTTCTGGACTCAATTTCAGTTCCTTAAAGATCTCAATCGCCGCCGGCAGTTTCTCGGAGAAACCTTGTCGGACAGTCTGAATTTTCAACTCCGAAGCCCTGAACTGGACAACTTTTGAGTCCCGCGCAGTCAAGATCCCAAAGCCCATCCCTGATTTCTGCCACTGCTTGATCCCCATCCCATCGCGTACGTGAAACGATTTCGTTTCGACGCCTTCATTGTCGATGTTGATTCGACCATCAGTAAGAACACCATCAACGTCCGACAAGATAAAGCGAATCGGCCTCGCGACTTCGCGATCCAATTCTGCTTGCCGATGCAGCGATGCAATGTCTTTCTCTAACGATGTGTGTAATTCTGACACGCTTGCTTAGCCGCACTCAGGAGGCTTCCTTCTTATGCTGCAGTAGCGAGAGAATTCGGGGCACGCCCTGAGAGATGATTGCAGCTGACACCGGA
>PKCQ01000456.1 GCA_002862265.1 Planctomycetaceae bacterium
ATGTGAAAATCAAAGAAAATCGACGAAAATCTGGGAAAATCAACGAAAATCGATTAAAATCGACGAAAATCAACGAAAATCTACGAAAATCTAAGAACGAAAATCGTCGAAAATCTGTGAACATCTGTGAAAATTACGAAAATCTATGAAAACCGACGAAAATCCCTTGTACGTTCGGTACAAAAATGGAGGGGGACCCCCATTGCCATAAAGATGTTGCACAGTCACCTGCAAGACGGTTGCCTGAACGAATTCGCAAGCAGATGCAGTCTCGGATGGTAGAGCAGTTCTTGCCCAGTTATCGTGACCGAATTCAGTCCTACTTCGAATCCTTGCTTCGAGAGGACAGCCGGTAGTGGGAATGCAGCTTAACAACACGCAGGCGTGCACTGGTCTCCGAAGTGTTTTCTTTGCCCGACACCCTGTTTCTATAAATCGGCGTCACGCACTACAAGGGAGCCTTGGACTGCTAGCAGCTGCCCGAGGGATCTACGTGCCGGTGGCTGCTGCGGAAGATCTACTGCCTCGCACTGACCTCGACAAGCTGTACGACCACGATGTGGATCTAGCTATTCGACGTGGTCTTGACTATCTGATGAAGAGCCAGAAGGAGGACGGTACTTTTCAGTCGCGCGAGCAGGGCCGCTGGGTGGGCGTGGTTTCGTTGGTTGGTCTAGCCTTTCTAAGTCGCGGAGTGCGCTGTGGGTTAGGGCGTGCCGGTCAAACGCTTCAGAGGGCTGGCGAGTACGTTTTATCTCAGGTGCAGGCAAGCGGTTTTATTTCAGCGGCAGGGCAGACAAGTCATGGTCCAATGTACGATCACGGCTTCGGGACTTTATTTCTCTCTGAGCTATACGGTATGGCGCCGCAGCTCGAGATTCGTCCGAAGCTTGAGAAAGCTGTGCGTTTGATCGCGCGGACGCAGAATAAGAGCGGCGGCTGGCGCTACAATCCCGCGCCGCCAAGTCAAGCTGATCTGTCTGTGACTGTTTGCCAAATGATGGCTTTACGCGCCGCAAGAAATGCTGGTTTTGGCGTTCCGAAACAAATTATTGATCGTTCTGTAGATTACGTTCGACGCAGCCAGAATCCGGATGGCGGCTACATGTACCAACTTTCTGGTGGGGCAAGTAGATTTCCTATTACGGCTGCTGCGGTGGTTGCCTTGTATAACGCAGGTATTTATGAGGGGCCGGAAATCGAGGCAGCGAAGAAATTCTTAGAAGGGAATGCTGCGGGAAATATGCGTGTCGAGCGCAATAACTTTTACTTCTATGCCCATTACTATTCGGCTCAAGCGTTTTGGCATCGTGGCGGTAAAGCTTGGGAGAACTGGTATGGGGAATTGAAAAAAGCTTTGCTCAACTCGCAAAAGCAACAGGGAAGTTGGTTTGATTTCAACAGTGCGGAGTACGGAACAGCAATGGCATGTTTGATTCTTAATATGCCGCGAACCGTTCTTCCGATTTTTCAGAAATAGTCGAAGCCGATCATGCAAAAGATAGTTTTATATCGGACGCTAGCGTTTCTCGTTGCTAGTATTTTCGGCAGCCCTGTGTTGAGCCAGCCTGCGTCGGGACTCGCGTCGCATTCGTTTGATTTGGTAGTGCCGACTGCAAATATCAGATCGCAAGCTACCTTGAGTGCGACTCAATTGCAGATTCGCGGCTCTGATGGATCGGTGACCGTTTACACACGAAGTCAGCAGCATGATTCGGTGGATGGAAAGTGGTTGGGGTATTACAGTGTTGCTGCACGGCAGATTATTCGTTGGCCGAGCTCTAATTCGGGTGGCCTCGAGATTGGTTCCAAAGTTGCAGGCCGAGTTGCGTATCGTCCCAGCAAAATGACGATTCGCCGTTCTCAGACTCGCTCGATGAATAAACCTGTTCTGCCACCCGTGAACCCGGCCGTATCCAACCCCATCAATCAGCCAGGTAGCGCGCCGGGTCAGGTCGGCGGGGTCGCGGCAAACCTGGTGGCGAGCAAGTTGTTTGAGCTGGTGTCGCAACGTAAGAAGCTACCTTCAGCGCAGATGCTACGCATCGCTACAACCGATGTGCTCGGGGCTCCCTGGCTGCTCTCAAGAGGTTCTGGTTCAAGCTTGCAAGCGATCTCTTCCGGTTCAACGGGAGCAGATTGGTTTGCGACTCCAGTGGGACAAGGCCACATTCGCTTGCAGACCTACCGTCAAGGAAAAGTTTTTTCTTTGTCCGCCAGCAATCGCAACAATCTCGCCTTGGCGCCCGCCGCGCCCGATCCTCAGCAGCTTTGGATGGTGAGTGCTGGGTTGGGGCAGAATCAATTCTGGTTGCAGAACGCGGCTTTCCCTGGAACTTGCTTGGCCCATAACGGGACGGGCGCACTCACCCTACAACCGCTTGCATTCAATCGAGCGCAGATGTGGAGTCCTTACGTTGCTCCGCGGGTCACTGGATTCCAGCCATTTTATCGAAGTGTGACGTCGCAGTTCGTCGCCAATCCTCCTTTGCCACCAGCGAAACTAACCTTGGACAACCGGCATCGCTACGCCTTGGTGATCGCACTGGGGGATAGCCGCAAGGGCGCTGACTTTGAGCAACTTCGCATTGAGCCAGGGCACAGTTTAACGGTAGAACTAGAGCGTGACTCGGGTGCTACGGTTGTTGAAACCGTCGAGTACAGGACCTTGCTCGGCGGCTGGCGGACTGAAGAGTATGTCACTTCGGTACCGCCCAGTGTGCAATATGATTTGAGTGTCTACGAGGAGCATCTTCAGTCGATCGCCATCGATCGAACCGGCACGAGTCCGAATCCCATCGAAGATGTCAACTACGTGCCCAAGAGCGTAGGATGGTTACCACTTCCCGTCGGTGAGGCACTGCCAAAGGTAAGTCGTGTAGATCTGTATGCTAAGGCGAAGAAAGCGCGAAACCCTGGCGGAGTTCGGCGGCTGGATGCCGAACAATTCACTGCCAAGACCCCAGAGCGGCCGCTCGAGCAGATCTTGGAACAGCACCAATCCGTCAGGCGCAGGAAGTTCTAAGTTGTCTATGATTCTGCGAGCAAGCACATCGAGCTGTCCAGCATACGTGAAATGCGCCTTAGCATTGGTTGCTCTATCGCTTTGCACGAGTAATTGGTTCAGACGCTGTGTCGGGCAGTCGCTGCATACGCGTGATGCTGTAATCGCCAATGTAACTGCTTTGCAATGGAAGGCAGCTGGTTGGCAATACGCTATGCCGGCTGATCCCAAGCTCTTTCATCCTGCCGATGTCATTCGCTGGGGAAGCTGGAGTGGCGTGCAACGCGAGCAGGCAGTCTGGCTGTCAGATGGGAGCTGGCTATGCGGCAAGTTGGATTTACTGAGCGATAAAGTCTTGGTTCGTAGCAACTGGTTCGAACCCGTTGAGATTCCTTTGACTTCACTGCGAGGTATTCTGCTGAATCCGCTGCCGTCGTTTCGCGACTGGCAGAAAGTTTCGAGCTGGATGTCGGCCGCCGAAGGCACCGATGATCGGATTCTGCTCACGAGTGGACAGAAAGCGAAGGGCTTAGTCAGCTTTATAGAACGTGATGAAGAACCGGCGAGCCTGCAATTGGAAAAAGACGGCAAGGGCTTTTCTTGGGATCAACTTGATGTTCGCGCAATCGTATTCAGTCCAACTCTGCTAGGTGAAGTTCCTCAAAAGACCAAAGGCCAGTCCATTGCGATCAGTGATGGTTCCTTGCTCAATACACGCGCTCCCGAACCCTTTAAGAATCGATTCAAGCTGGTCACAGACGGAGGCGTGAGTCTGGTTTCTATCGACTCTGCACAACGTTTCTCGGAAGAGCTTCGGTATCTCAGAGTGCATAACTCATCGACGCAGTTTTTGAGCGACATTCCTGTCGCGCAGTACAAGTACCTGCCCAAGCTGAGCAGTCTGCAATGGGAGCTCGGGAAAGATGAGGATTGCTTGGGTCGTCCGCTTCAAGTTGACGGTGGTGTGGTTCCCAAAGGAATCGCCATGCATGCCCCATCCCAGGTTGCTTTTCGCTGGGACAAGTCGGCAGCCAGATTGCTCGGAGAAGTTGGGTTTGTGGCGCCGCCGGCTGGGGGGGATGAGGTTTTAGGTGCAGTGGTTTGCAAAGTTCTCGTTGCCCGAAGCGGGACGCTGCAAACTGTGAGCGAGCTCAAGCTGCATCGCGCTGGTAATGATCAAGTGCGGAGTAGTTCACTCGTCGATATCGATGTCACCGATGCACAATTGATCGTCTTGGTGGTTGAAGAGGGTCTGTTCGGGCAGCTTGGCGATCATGTCCAATGGCTCGACTTGCGATTAGAAAGACAAGGGGAGTAGGTCTATTTGTCTCAATTGACCACCTATGGTGATCTTGGTATGGAACTCTAGGGCTCTCTGCATATTCCAGACTCCCTTTTCGCTTTTTGTTTTCGGTATTCAAAAATTGCTGTTTTAAAGCCGTATGCAAATTCTTCGCTGTCCCTTGCACCGGAATCTACTTTGTCAGTCGTAATGTGCAGCCACCAAACAATTCCTTGGTTCGCATCCATCGACCATCGATATTCAAGGCCAACGGTTTTCTCGAAAGCGATGAAGATGATTGGGATCGAATTCTCGGCAAAATTTTGAACAAAGAGAGTAGTGGATTTTGCCAGAATTCCTTCCACGGAAAATTGTCTCAGCCCCCGGATGAATGCCGCGACTACTATTTGACTCGGTCGCTGGACACTAAGGGATTCGTGACCTCATCCACTAGAAGGCTAGCTAGAAAGCTCGGGAAGAACGGCTGTGCCATCGCGATACAGCACGTTGTAGGCACAGAAGGGAATGATGTGCCCACTGGGAAGAACGTGGTGAGTACAACACTTCATGACACGTCGAACGTCGAAATTGTATACGTCCAAGAAAGAAGTGATCGTGATGCGCAGCATGTCTCGGGCGCTCTTGGACTGTTGTATTACACCTTGCAGGAAATTCTCAATCTCCGCTAGGCTCGGACCGTCCTGCTCCGAATTGCTGCGTTGCTCGTTCAGGACGGGTAGCGCTCCAGTTGATTCAGTTTCTGAGTCCGTCGAGCAGTCTTGGCCTGGTGTGCAACAGCCGTTGTCTCCACATGCCAACCGAGCCATGACTTGCTGCGCAAGCGACTGGGTCTGGCTTTTGGTGAAGCTGATGCCATTGGCTAGCAAATCCATATGTTGCTTGGCATCCACCAGTTTTGTCAGCGGTGTGAAGCTATCCTCTGAACGCAATGCGAGTCCCAGCCAGTGGCAGTTTGGATGCGCACAAGGTAGCGGAAAGAAGTCGTCTGCATCGAATTGATTACGAGGATCGTTCACCAAGTTATCAACGACGTCTGGAAAGGTAATTCGCCGCTCCAGTTCTTCGGGCAAGACGTGTCTGCCGCTGTAAGTTGCTGGTTGATAACTGAGCCCGGTTACCTCGGGGCGTCCCTTCGCGAATTCCAGCAATTCAGCTGGCGCTTCGTCATTTACACCGCCTTGAAGAGTCGCGACTAGCGTTACATTTAACCCTGCTTCTGCGAGACGGTCGAGTGCTCGAAGTTTGGTTTCAAGCAATCCAGTTTGCCCGCGCAAAGTGGCGATGGCTTCGTCACGGAGTGAGTCAAGTTGGAAGTATATCTCCACGCGCTCGCGCCGTTCCGCCAACTCGTCAACAAGCTCTCGGTCATTGGCGAAGCGGACGCCGTTGGTATTGATCATCACGTAGTCGATGGGTTGGCTGAGCGCGTAGTCAACAGCTTCAAGCAGCTGCGGATGCAAAGTCGGCTCGCCGCCCGAAAGCTGCATCACTTCTGCTCGGCCCTCGGCCAAAACCAGTCGATCGATAGCAGCCTTAATCTCATTCAACGACTTATGCTCCTTGCCAGGTGCGCTGGCGGCGTAGCACATCGGGCAAGTCAGATTACATCCATCGGTGATCTCGATCACGCCGATGCATGTGTGCTGCTCGTGCTCGGAGCAAAGTCCACAATCGTAGGGGCAACCTTTATCGGGTTGGGTGTAAGTTTGCTCAGGCAGCTTGGCAGGCAAACTCGTTTCGATCATGTCATAGCGATTCACGTCGCTGCAAACAAAGTCTTCGCGCGTCCCGTGTTCTGGACAGGACTTGCGAAAGTAGACACGTCCCTGTCGGGAGATGATCTTCGCCTGAACCACTTCGTGACAATCGGGACAGAGGCTCTGAGTGAGTCCCAAGAATGTGTAGTCACGATGTTTGACCGCGCGTCGCCGTTGCGAAGAAGGATCTGTATCAGTGCTCATATCAATCTCACAGGAACCGACTTAGATCGGCAGCCTCAAAGAAAACAGATACATGCCAATGAAGGCCAGTAGAGCGATAATGCCACTCGCACTGAGAATCATCGTCATCGCCTCACTGCTCGAACCTCTCCAAAAGTCACCAGCAGTCGCTAGCGTAGCAGGCAAGCAGACGGCACAGAAGCAAATGAAGGAAACGATCTCCATGATCAACACGAACGAAGTTGATGCAAATAACATCAGGATGGGTCGGGGAAGTGTTCTCTCAGGATGCAGGCGAGAAACTCTCTTCTGTATCATCGGTACTCGAATTGCGCCGAAAACCGATGCGAATCCGATCATGATGGCCCATTGAAAAATGCCAAGAACTGCAGCGACCACACAAGTTCCCAGAACGGCAGCTAGAGACAGCCAGAATTCACTTGACAAATGCGAACGCCCGCGAAGCTGAGTTTGCGAGTCCTCAGCAACAGATGGTGCAAAAGGATTCGTGTCGGCATCGATTTCAGTACCGACTGCATGAGAAGTAGGAAGCAACGGAGGCAAATCATTTGAGTTATCGTTTTCGTCCATTTTGTCTGGCCATACGATCCCGTATTTTGCGAAGTCAACATGCCAAGGATACCACAGCCGCTGACAGATTTCTAAGAAGTAGGTTACTTGCGGATCCTGATCGCAAGTTCCGTCAAATCGGAGCGGCGAATGATCCCAATGAATTTTTGTGGTTCTTCGTCCGACACTACGGCGAGCACATCATCACTACTGGCACGAAAAGCCTCGACTGCGTCGCTGATGATATCCTGAGGATGAAGCATGATGCCAGCAGGTGTACTCAAATCCTCCGCGTTAACTAAGAAGTCTAGAGATGAATCAAAGAAGGTATCACTAAGTAGATCGTATCGAATCAGACCGACCACTTCATCTTCTTGATTCACCACGACATACGTATTGTCATGACTTCGACGAATGTAGTTGATGACGTCGTCAAAGTCTGCGTTTTGCTTCAGTCCCTTAACGTTGCTGCGGAGCAGATCAGCCACCTTTAGTGTACTTGGATCGATCTGTTGCTTCGGCGAAAAGCCAAGCGCGTCTCGAGCCTTGACCCACATCTTGTTGGCTTGGCTCGTTGCAGTTTCGGTACTGTGATATACGGCCTGAGCAAGTGGGACTTCTCCTGCTTTCATCACGGACCAACGGATCAGTATCGGACCACTAATCTCAAAGAAAACGACCGAACCAAGGATGATTGCTTCGAGGTTGCGACCAACTTCAGGCCACCGCTCGGCCGCGAGCGAGGCCAAAGCAATTGCTGCTCCAGCCTGCGCTAGCATACAACTGCCGAGGTAGCGTCGAACGGTCGGCGCTTCGCGATGCCAGCGAGCTGCCCAGCGAATACCAAGAATCTTTCCGGCGCATCGAGCCGCGATGTAAATGGCTCCCAAGAGTCCCGCCGCTACGAAGGCCCGTAATTCAAGCTCGGCTCCGTGCACGGCGAAGAAGACGACTATCAGGAGGCCGGCGATCTTCTCTTGCTCGCCCAAGATCTCTGGCGCTGCGTCGGAAGTGTTGACCAGCATGACACCAGCGACCAAGAATGTCAGCATGAAAGGCAGACTCCAGGTCTCGCATAGCCCAAGCAGCAATATCGACGCTGCGATTACCATCACTAACCAGCGGCGACGACTGAGCAGTCCGCAACCGAAACTAATGCACAGCCCCAAGGCAACGCCTAGCAAAATAGCGCCACCCAGACTCACGACCATTTGTCTGGCTTCCTGCACGACATCGCCATCGTATCGAGAAGACAACATCTGCGCGACCAAGAACAACAACTCAAAAGCGATAATCGCCGCAATGTTGTTTAGTGCGACCAGAACACCTGCAAGTTCCGTTACAGGTCCCTCTGAATTGGATTCTTTTAGCACCAAGACGGTTGTCGCTGGAGCCGTCGCAAGTGCCAGAGCGCCAAGCAGAACGGCGCTGGAGAGCCCATAACCAAAGCCCCAGACTGATAGAGTCACCAGCAAGAATGTCGCCAGCAACTCTCCAATGCTTAGACAAGTTGCGTGACGCAAGATGGGTCGAATCTGCGAAACGGGAAAAGCACAGCCCAACTCGAGCAACACCAACGCGATGGCTAGCTTCGTCAGTGGCTCGAGGTGATGGATCTGCTCGGCAGCGATCGCATTTAGCGCACTGGGGCCCACTGCTACTCCGGCCAGCAAATACGCTGTGACTTTAGGAATGCGGATCCAATCGGCCAAGATCCCAGCAGCTAGGGAAGCCAGCAGTAGGACGCCAATCGAAACTGCAGCGTCAAACTGATGGATCACCCAGGGGCCATCTGCGGAAGCCAGGAAAGGGAAGAGCGTCGCGTCCAGCATCCTTACGCTGCCTCATCCGCCATTAGCAACGCGCCGAACATATCGCTCGAGCAGCTGGCAGGATCCTCATCCATATGCTTACTCGGCATTGGCCATTGCATCGAGTTGAATCACAGAGCGATTTTGCTCCTTCTCAAGGAAGTTTCGGCCATACTTCACATTCACGTGATCCCAAGGCAACTTGCTCATCAGCTCGTATGGTTCATGCAATTGTTTCTCGATGTCGATGTCGCTATCGGCAAGTGCCTTCCACCAGCGATCTGGATCGAGCATCTCTGTCCAGCCATCCATTCGAGCCCCACGCTGCCAAGCCAATTCGATGGCATCGCATGTGCGGCGATCGCCACGGCTCAACACTCCTTCAAGCAAGCTCGTTTCGATATTGTGGCACTTGATGTTGACAGAGCGAATTTTGCGTTGCTTCCAAAGATACTTGTGCGCCCACTGGAAGTATTCGCGTCGCTGCATACCGTTCCATTGATACGGCGTATGCGCTTTCGGCACGAAGTTCGAGACGCTGGCGGTGACTTTCGGATTGCGGCCTTTGATTTCCTTGCCAATTCTGGAAATTGTTTCAGCCATCTCAACGATACCGTCTAAATCGACAGGACGCTCGCCAGGCAGTCCACACATGAAATAGAGCTTCACGGACTCGTAGTTATTCTGAAAGGCTACGCGGCAGCCTTCGTACAAGTCCTCATTCTTGATTTTCTTTCGGATCTGCTCTCGCATGTCATCTCTAGCTACCTCAGGTGCAAGAGTGAGTCCAGAGCGACGGCCGTTACCAACCAAGTCCGCGATTGTCCGAAGTTGCTCGTTCACCCGTAGGCTCGGCACTGAAATATTTACACCGAGCGGATTGAATGTTGCCTTAAGTCGGGTGACAAGTTCTTCGAAATGTGGGTAGTCACTACTGGAAAGAGAAAGAATGCTGATTTCGTTGAAGCCGGTGTTCTTATAACTTTCCATCGCACCATTGATGATCGTGTCCACGCTACGAATTCGCAGCGGACGCTTGATCACAGTACTTTGGCAGAAACGGCATTGCCAAGGACAACCGCGCATGATCTCGATCGCAATACGATCATGCACACATTCGACATAGGGCACGATTGGGGCGGTCGGAAGAGGAATGCCATCTAAGTCTTTGATGACACTTGGCTCGATCGTCTCAGGCACGTCGCCTCGCAGACGATTCAGTGCGATGATGCGCCCGTCGCGATACTCTGGTTCATAGAATCGCGGTACGTAAGCGAAGGGCAGTCGTGTCGCGAGTTCAGCCAAAGCCTCCTCACGCTGCCTCACTCCAGCGTCGCCTTGAAGCCAGCCGCCGTTTTCCTTGGCCGCATCGCGCAGTTCCAACCACAAGTCGCAGATCAAAGGCAAAGCGGGCTCACCGTCACCTGTCACAAACACATCAATGAACTCTGCCATCGACTCTGGATTCTGTGCACACGGGCCACCAGCCAAGATCAGCGGATCTGCCATCGTGCGTTTATTCGCGCGAATAGGGATTCCCCCGAGGTCCAACATCGTTAGCACGTTAGGCGATGAGATCTCGTACTGGAGCGAGAAACCGACGATGTCAAAATTGCTAAGCGGCGTAAAGGTCTCGAGTGAGTAGAGCGGCAACTGATGCTGCCTAAGCTGCTCCTCCATGTCTGGCCAAGGTGTGAAGCAACGCTCGGCCACCCAGTCCGCCCGGCGATTCATCAGCGAATAGAGAACTTGCAGGCCGTGGTGGCTCATGCCAATTGTGTAGGCATCAGGGAAGCACAAGCAGAGGCTGCCAGCCACCTCTTTGTGATTCTTAACCACAATATTTCGCTCACCACCCACGTATTGTCCAGGCATCTTTACCTTGGCGAGGACGTGGCGAACCAAGTGTTCTTTCAGGTCAGTATTGATCATGGAATCAGGTGAAAGTCAAAGGAAGTGCAGCTGGTTCGGCATGGAACTTGTTCTTAAAGCCATCAGCTTAATTCGTGCTTGAAGTTGTCCAAGCTGAAATGATTCGTTGAAGAATTGCTCGGTACCGAGGCAATTTTCCCAATAAGCTTACCAGAAGGTGTCGATTTTCCCTACGCACCTCTGATCTGCGACATGGCAGATCCAGGTTGCTTTTTGCAAAAGATGATCCTCTGGAAGCCCAACGCGTCAGCGAGGGATCAGCCCTGTCCCTCGATTGCGTATCGTGAAAGTGTCTAGTGAGCGGCTAGGGTTACCTCGCGATGCTTTTCACGCGCGACAGCAAACGCGGGATGTATCCGTTGTAACGCTTGGCGGTGGTTCCATCGTGGGCAGGCAACTTCTGCAGTGCGCCGAGCTCCGACTTTTCAGGCTTGCACCAATCGAGGCAGTTTAGCGCGGTGATCGCGACAAAGGTGCTCGTCTCCTCTGCGTTGATCATGCTGGCGAGTCGCTCCATGGATTCTTCTCGTTGCTCCTCACCGCCAAATCTCGCAAGCGTTTCATTAGCAAGGCAACGAACGTATGAATTCTTGTCTTCTGCTAGTCGCTCTGCGATTTCAACGGCATCCGCAATGTTCATGTCTCGCATACAGCGAATCAGACAACCCGTTGCTGCCCAAAATCGCACACCTGCATCTGGGCCGCTTGACAAGGCCATTAGTTTGCCGAGGTCTCCGGTTGTCGGTCGACTGGCCAAATCTGCGGCTTCGAATAGATCCTCGATGGGATACGCATTGGTATGTCCATAGTCGTAAGGTGTGCTATCGCTGCTACGAGCGATCATTTCGCCTTCTGGCAATAGCCCCAAGTCGCGGATTCCCAACATCCATGTCTTTAGCTCACCACGAAATCGCTCAAGCGTTTCTTTGTGTTCTGTTTCGGCAGCCAAGTTGTTGATTTGGTAAGGGTCATTCTTCAGGTCGTAGAGTTCTTCGGAAGCCTTGGGGCGCCAGAAAACACTCTGAGCATCGGTCAGCTTGCCTTCGTCAAACATCCGCTTCCAGACTTGCGTGGTTGGCGTCTTGAACATGTAATCCAAGTAAGAACCTTGCGGACGTTGCGGTTTGAAGTTTCGGATGTAGGTAAAGCGCTGGTCGCGGATAGCTCGCGACATATCATAACGCTCGTCCATACGATCACGGAATCCGAAGATGTATTCTGGATCGGGTGTCGCGTGCGGCCCGAGAAAGGCTTTACCATGGAGATGCGCCGGAGCGGCTTTGCCGGCGAGACTGAGAACGGTAGGTACGAGGTCTACGAAACTCACCAAGCGATTCGAAGTCGTTCCTGTCTTGTATTGGCCCTTGACCAAGTGTTGCAATTTCCGAGGCACGCTGACAATCATCGGAACACGAAGTCCACTTTCGTAGAGCCAACGTTTGCCACGTGGCATGCCGCTGCCGTGGTCGCCGTAGTAGAAGATGATGGTATTGTCTTCTAGGCCATCTTCCTTGAGTTGCTCCAAAATGCCGCCGACTTGGCGATCCATCTCGGTCAAGCGGTCGTAGTACTGTGCCCAATCTTGCCGAACTTCTGGTGTGTCTGGATGATAGGGTGGGACGAAAACTTTGCTGGCGTCATGAACGGCTTTGTGAGGACGTGTTCGCAGCTTACTTTCGTGACTAATCGTGAAGTTGAAGACCGCAAAGAACGGCTGGCCCTTCTTGCGCTTTCGCCAATGTGCTTTGCCGCTGGACTCGTTCCAAACTTCGGCGGCTGGCGTGTTGAAGTTATAGTCCGTCTTGGAGTTATTTGTGCAGTAGTAGCCAAGCTCACGAAAGTACTGTGGATAGAGCTTGGCGACTTTCGGCAAGTCAACTTGGCTCCGCATGTGTTGCCCGCCGAGGCTCGTCGGAAACAATCCGGTAACGATTGTGGTTCGAGCAGGGGCGCAAACGGGAGCATTCGACCAGCAACTTCGATACATCATCCCGCGCTTCGCCAGACCGTCGATGTTCGGCGTGTCGGAGTAGTCGTCGCCGTAGCAGCCCAACTCTGGGCCGTTGTCTTCGGAGGTAATCCACAGGATATTCGGCGGCGTCTCCTCGGCCATCAAGGAAGCATTAAGCAAGCTCGCGATCGTAAGGCAGAGTATCGTGGGACCAAGTTGCAATCGTCGTCGCACAGGGCAGCTCCTCGTTTGGGTGGGGTTGAACAGGAAAGCCGCAAAAGTCAGGTTCGATGGGCCGGTTTTCGCATTGGGCGGTGTGAGTAAGATATTGGCACCACCATTCGTGTTTACACTTTTACTCATACCCCAACATGATAACTGCTCAGGAGTTACCCATGACCCGAATTGCGACTGTTCTCTGTATCTGTTTGGCTGCCACAACTGGCTTTGCGCAAGAGACAAAAGAAACCGAAACCAAGAAGGACACGAAGGCCGAAATCAAAGACATCAATGTCGTCATCAAGACCGAGAAGGGGGATATTGAGTGTGTGATCTATGCCAAAAAAGTACCTTTGACCTCCGCCAACTTTTTGAATTTGGCCAAACGCGGCTATTACGACGGTCTCATGTTTCACCGAGTGATTCCAAACTTCATGATCCAGGGTGGCGATCCCAATGGAACGGGCACTGGGGGCCCAGGTTATAAGTTTGAAGATGAGACGCTAAAGGAGCTGAAGCATGATGGGCCAGGTGTCCTTTCCATGGCGAACTCGGATCGAGGAAAACAGGCTTACTCGAATTCAGGAAAGACCAATGGATCGCAGTTCTTTATTACCCATGTGAAGACTGACTGGCTTGACGGTATGCATACCGTTTTCGGCAAAGTGACCAAGGGACAAGACGTTGTCGACAAGATTCGCGGACGTGACAAAATCAAGACAATCGAGATCAAGGATAGTGTGGAAGCTCTGTTCAAGGCAAAGAAAGCCCGACTTGCCTACTGGAATCGCATCTTGGATGAACAGAAGAAGTAAGCCAATCGGCCGAAAGTCTCGATGACTACTTACTATGACGCTGCCCACTTTTTGCTGGGTAGCGTTTTACTTTTCCAAAGGATGAAACAGTGCCAACGATTAAGACCAATCACGGCGATATCAAAATTGAACTCTTCGCCGAAGAAGCTCCTGTTTCGACTGAGAATTTTTTGGCCTATGCCAAAGAGGGCTTCTACAGCAGAACGATCTTTCACCGCATCATTGATGGCTTCATGGCCCAAGGTGGTGGTTTTACCGCCGACATGAATCGCAAGGAAACTAAAGAGCCCATTCAGAACGAAGCGGGTAACGGGCTAAGGAATGACAAGTATACGCTTGCCATGGCGCGAACTTCGGATCCTGATAGCGCTACCAGTCAATTCTTCATCAATACCAGCAATAACGACTTCTTGAATCGAGATACCTGCCAAGACGGCGTGGGGTACGCTGTATTCGGCAAAGTCATCGAAGGAATGGAGGTCGTCGACCTGATTGGCAAAGTCGCCACCGGGGTTCAAGCTGGCATGCAAGATGTGCCTAACGAATCCGTCATCATCGAATCCGTTGAAGTCGATTGACGCGATGCTAAAACGCGGGGCGACGTGAACCGTGAAGAGTCGCCCTACTTTTTCTTGATGCTATAAATGCGGTCGGCGGTGCGAATCAGCAATCGTTCGCCTGCAATGGCAGGTGTGGCCATGCCCATGTCGTCGGCCTCAAGCTCATTCTTTCCGAGTACTTCGAAGTCTTTGCCCGCCTTCACGACAAAAGTGCTGCCATCTTCACTCAAGCAAAATAGCTTGTCATTGTAAGCCCAGGGCGACGAGGTGAATCCGGAGACGCCAGCGACTCGACGGCGGTCGTATACTTCAGTTCCCGTTTTTGCATCAAAGGCGTTCATAAATCCTCGATCATGAAGCACATACAAAATTCCTTTGTAGGTAATCGTTGATGGATTGTATGGTCCGCCTTGTGGTTGACACCAAGCGACAAACTCGTTTTTCGTTTCGCCTTTTGCCAACGAAATGTCACCATTTGCACCTGGACGAATGGCGTAAAGTGGTCGAGATTTGTCGCCCACGTAACCCGAGCTAATAATCAATAGACCTTCATATTCATAAGGCGTTGCGATGGTGATACTAGACATGCCTTTGAAGGACCAGAGTTCGTTGCCAGCTAAGTCATAGGAACGAACTCGTCCCGTTCCGGGTGTGACAATCTCAGCACGATCTTTGGTCTTCCATACGTAGGGAGTGGCCCAGTTACTTTTCTCTTCTCGCACCTTTCGCCAGACTTCGTCACCCGTATTTTTGTCCAAAGCGAGCAAGTACGAGTCCTCTTCGTTGTCATGAAGGATGTACAAGCGATCTTCGTGCAGAACAGGCGAAGCAGCGGTGCCCCAACCGTAACGCGTTTTGCTCGGCGGCAAGTCTCTATTCCAGACCTGATTGCCCTTCAGATCGAAGCAGTAGACACCCATGCCGCCAAAAACAACGTAAAGATGTTTGCCGTCGGTAACAGGGGTTTCTGAGGCGAAACTGTTCTTGATATGAATCGAAGTTTGCGGAGCTGCACTTCGAACACTCTTTTCCCACTGAGTACTACCATCGCTCAGGTTTAGGCAGATCACGCGCCAAGAATGCTGGGAGCTAGGTGGCTTGGGGCGATTTCCGCCGAAGTACAAACCCTTCTTGGGCTCTTCTGACTCGCCTTCGTTAACGACAGTCGTCAGAAAGACGCGATCTCCCCAAACAACTGGGGACGACCAGCCGCGGCCTGGCAAATCCGATTTCCATTCCACATTCTCTGTTTCAGACCAGGTCTCAGGTAGTTTAGGATTGTCGGAGGCTACGCCGGTCGCATTGGCACCGCGAAATTGCGGCCAGTTTGCAGGATCACTCGCTTCCTGAGCGCTGGCGAGAACAGAGCTTAATAAACAGAAACAAACCAGCAATTGCAAAGGCTTCATTACAGTTTCCTGAGGGTATTGGTAATGAATAGACAGGAATTGAGAAGGACGCGTGTAACCAACAGCGGTTGTCAGCCTTTATCAGTGTATAGTTTGCGTTCTCCAAATGCTTGACCCGACCCAGAGTACCTCATGTTAGTTTTACGAATCCTTGTTCTGTCCGCACTTGCACTGTCTGCTGAAAGCCTTCGGTCTCAGGAAGTGATCGAGACAGCCTCCGGCCCTGTTCAAGGAGTACCGGCTAGTGAAGGCAGCAGCATCGTGATTTTCAGGGGTATTCCCTTTGCAGCGCCGCCGGTTGGTGATTTACGATGGAAAGCACCGCAACGCGCTGAGTCTTGGGATGAAGTTCGTGTTTGTGATAAGTTTGGGCCCATCGCTTGGCAAGGTAAAAATGGCAACAAGAGCGAAGATTGCTTGTACCTCAACGTTTGGGCACCCCCAAAGTCCGACGAAAAACTTCCGGTCATGGTATGGATCCACGGTGGTGGACTGACATCCGGTGCAGGTTCATTAAAGAACTACGATGGAGAAGCGTTTGCAAAACGTGATGTGATTTTGGTTTCGATCAACTACCGACTAGGTGCACTTGGCTACTTTTCCCATCCGCAGCTCAGTAAGGAATCTCCTGATGGCGTTTCGGGCAACTATGGTTTTCTTGATCAAGTTGCAGCCCTGAAATGGGTACAAAAGAACATTGAAGCATTTGGTGGTGATAAAGACCGTGTAACCATTTTTGGCGAATCCGCGGGGGGAACAAGTGTTTATGTCTTGACTGCATCGCCCCTCGCAAAGGGACTCTTCCATCGCG